>NZ_DASYHS010000033.1:0-53487 GCF_035998295.1 Arenibaculum sp.
CGACGGGGTCCTCGATCCAGCCGAGGCCGAAGGGTTCCAGCGCCCGGCCGGCCCGGATCGCCTGCTCGGGCGTCCAGCCCTGGACGACGTCGACCATCAACGCGACCTCGGGGCCGATCGCCGCGCGCACCGCCGCCACCCGTTCGACGTCGTCGGCCAGGCTCGCGGCGCCGGCGCGCATCTTGACGGCGCGGAAACCCCGGGCGACGTAGCCCCGCGCCTCCTCGACGATGGCGTCGAGCGGGTCGGAGAGGAACAGGCCGCCGGCATAGGCGGGGACCGCGCGCCGCGCGCCGCCGAGCAGGCGGTAGAGCGGCAGGCCGAGCGCCCTGCCCTTGACGTCCCAGCAGGCGACGTCGAGCGCGGAGAGCGCCAGCATCGCGACGCCGGAACGGCCGAGGAAGTTGACGTCGCTCCACATCCGCGCCCACAGCGCCGCCGTCTCCAGCGGGTCGGCCCCGCGCACCAGCCCGGCCAGATCGTCGATCATGGCCTTGACCACGCGCGCCCGCGGGACCCCGAACACCCAGTTGTAGGCGATCCCCTCCACGCCCTCGTCGGTGCGCAGCGTCGTCAGCACCGTGTCGACGGTGGTGATGTGGTGGATCGGCGTGACCACCGGCCGCTCCAGCGGCAGGCTGACGATCCGGGTCTCGACCGTATCGATGCGCATGCGCCCCTCCTCCGCCCTCAGTCCTCGCGCGCGATCGCGAAGGCGCTGGGCGCCTGCATGATCGGCATCAGCTCGATCCGGTTGACGTTCATGTGGGCCGGCAGCCGGTGGCAGTAATGGACGATTTCGGCCAGCTCGTCGGCGGACATCGGCCGGTAGCCGCGATGGGCCTCGGCGGCCTTGCCGGCATCGCCGAGGCGGACGAGGTTGAACTCGGTCGCGACCGAACCCGGCTCGACGCAGGTCACGCGCACCCGCCGGCCCAGCAGGTCGCGGCGCAGCGCCAGCGAGAAGTGGTGCACGAACGCCTTGGTGCCGCCGTAGACCGTGCTGCCGCCGGCATAGCTGCCGCCGATCGACCCGATGTTGATGACGTGGCCGCGGTCGCGCTCGACCATCCCCGGCAGGATCGCCCCGGTCAGGTGCAGGACGCCCTTGATGTTGGTGTCCACCATCGTGTCCCACTGCTCGGGCGTGCCCTGGAGCGCGGAAGCCGGGCCGAGCGCCAGCCCGGCATTGTTGACCAGAACGGTGACCTCGCGATGGCTGTCGGGCAGGTCCGAGAAGGCCCGCTCGACGGCGGCGCGGTCGCGCAGATCGAGCTCCAGGGGCAGCAGCGCGCCCGCTGCGCCCCCGGCGGCGGCAGACGCGGCGAGCGCCTCCAGCCGGTCGGCCCGCCGGCCGATCGCGACGACCCGGGCACCCTCGTCGAGGAAGCGGCGGGCGCAGGCCTCCCCGATCCCCGACGTGGCGCCGCTGACCACTACCACTTCCGTCATCGCCGTCCTCCCTCGTTCATTTGATCGCGACCGCGTTCGCCGGCGAGCCGACGCCGCCCGTGACGTTGAGGGGCTTGGCGACGACCATGAACTCCCACACGCCCGTGGCGGCGCAGTCCGCGGCCAGCGCCTCCAGGTCCCACAGCTCGCCGATGGCGAGACCGAGCAGGGCGATCATCGTCGGGTGCATCAGCCCGGAATGGATGGGGTCCACGCCGGCTGCCCGCTCGCGCGTCGGGATGAAGGGCGATCCGGCCACCGCCGGGATCGCCTCCAGCCCGGCATTGTCGGAAGCCGCCAGCGCGACCCGATGGTCCCACAGCCAGGCCAGCGTCTCATGTGCCTGGAGCAGCCCGGGGGAACGGAGGTTGCCGGGCAGCGCCCGGCGTTCGTCGGCGCTCATGCGGTTGAAGTAGAAGTCCAGCCAGCCCGTCCGCAGCAGCAGGATGTCGCCGGGCTCGAAGGCCACGCCCTGCTCGGCGGCGGCCGCGTCGAGCAGCGACGCCGGGAACGCCTCGCCGGCGCGATGGTCGAGCGCGCGGCCGTGGCGGCGCAGATGGCGGTCGACGTCGACCAGCACGCCGCGGCCGACGATGCCGCGCTCGGCGAAGCGGTTGATGCCGATCGCCGGACTGCCCGGGCCGACCGCCGCGTCGGGGACGCCGTTGTAGAACCCGTGGTCGGGATGGCGGAAATGGCGCAGCCCGTCGATCTGGCTCGACCCCTGCAGGTAGAGCCCGTCGAGGTGGTCGTCGCGGTGGTCGCTGCCGTTCGAGAAGATGACGTGGCGCGGCTGGTGGCGGTGGCGCGCGACGGGCGGGTCGAAGGCGTCGAGGGCGTGGTCGAGGTTGAAGACCGCGCCGCGGCGCACCAGCGAGGCGGCGCGCGTCGCGCATTCCGGGGTCAGGAAGTTCAGGGTCCCGAGCTCGTCGCCGGGCCCGAACAGCCCCCAGGACGAGCCGGCGGGCGCGTCGGTACGCGCGAGCAACTGCCGATAGTCGAGCATCCTCCCCTCCTGTCCGGATCGCCGCCGGGGTTTAGCCCTCGTTCCCGTCCGTGTGCGGTCAGGGTTGACAGCCTAGCCGAGGAGGGCAATGATAGGCAATAAATTAGAAACACGGTTTCCATACGAGAAACTACACTCGTCCCAACGGGAGGGAACGCGATGACGACCCAAGTCCATCTCAGACCTGTCCTCCGCCGTGCGGCGACCGGCCTTCTGCTGGCCGCGGCCGCGCTCGGCACGAGTGCCGCCGGTGCCGGCGCGCAGGACAAGCTCAGCGTGGTGATCTCCTCTGCCTCGCTGGAGCCCGGCACCTCGACCCTGACGTCGATCCCCCAGGCGCTCGGCTTCTGGGAGCAGGAAGGCCTGGAGGTCGAGATCAAGTCGGCCAAGGGCTCCTCGCTCGGCGCCCAGATGGTGATCACCGGCGAGGCCGACGTCGTCCATGCCGGCACCTCGGTCGGGCTGATGCAGCCGAACGCGATGGGCGCCGACCTGGTCGCCTTCTACAACATGATCGTCCACAACTTTCAGATGCCCGCCGTTCCCGAGGACAGCCCGATCAAGACGCTGGCCGACCTCAAGGGCAAGAAGCTGGGGGTCGTCGGCCTCGCGACCGCGACGATCCCGATCGTCAAGGCGGTGCTCGAGGATGCCGGCCTCGATCCCGAGAAGGACGTCACCTTCGTCGAGGTCGGCTATGGCGGGCAGGCCGCCGCCGCGCTGTGGATGACCAAGCAGGTCGACGCGCTGGCGATGTACGACAGCGTCTATGCCGCGATCGAGAACGTGAACCCCGAGGAATACGACCTGCGCATCCTGACCTCGCCGCTGTCGGACCGCATCAGCTTCCAGACCGCCCTGATCGCGCGCGAGGAGACGCTGGAGGAGAAGCGCGACCTGCTGGTGAAGCTCGCCCGCGGCAACGCCAAGGCGACGATCTTCGCGCTCGAGAACCCGGAGGCCGCCGTCCGCATCCATTGGGAGAAGTATCCCGAGCAGAAGCCGACCAACGTCGATGAGGAGGCCGCGCTGGAACAGTCGGTGCGGGCACTGCTGGCCCGCCTCGAGCACATGCGCATCGACAACATGGCCGTGCCGCGCGACCAGTGGGGCTATATGCACGAGGTCGACGTCACGACCTACCTCGACATGCTCAAGAAGCTCGGCGACATCGACGCCGGGGTCGAGGCCGACGCCATCTACACGAACGCGCTGATCGACGAGATCAACAACTTCGATCCCGAGGAGATCCGGGAGCTCGCGCGCGGCTACGAGGTCGCGGAGTGATCGGCCGGGCGGGGGCCGCGTGGCCCCCGCCCGACCTGCCTAGCTTTTCCGGAGGTCCCGATGACCCCGATCCGCTCTCCTGGGAACGACCCGCTCATCCGGTCCGTCGAGGTGGACGTCCTGTCCTTCGCCCTCGACCCGCCGTTCCGCGCGGCGATCCGCACCTTCCCCAGCGTCGAGATCGTGCTGGCGCGGGTCGGGACCGACGCCGGGCTGGAAGGTCACGGCCATGCCTTCGCCTTCGGCCGCGACGACGCCGCGACGCTGGCCGGCCTGACCGCCGCGCTGGGCGCCCGGCTCGAAGGGCGCGACGCCCGCGGCGTCGAGGCGAACTGGCGGGCGATGTGGGACGCCCTGGTCTTCCTCGGCCAGTCCGGCGCCGGGCTCGCCGCCATGGCGGCCATCGACCTGGCGCTGTGGGACATTCTCGGCAAGGCGAGCGGCCAGCCGCTGCACCGCCTGCTCGGCGGCGCGCGCACCGCGATCCCGGTCTACGGCAGCGGCGGCTCGCTCGCGCTCTCGACCGCCGAACTGGCGGCCGAGGTCGCGGGCCACGCCGAAGCCGGCCATCGCGCGGTCAAGATCAAGCTAGGCCACGGCCGCGAGGGCGACCGCGCGCGCCTCGCCGCGGTGCGCGACGCCGTCGGGCCGCATGTGCGGATCATCGCCGACGCCAACCAGCAATGGACGCCGAAGCAGGCCGTCGCATCCGCGGCCGCGCTGGCCGACTTCGACCTGTGGTGGCTGGAGGAGCCGGTGCCGGCGGCGCAGATCGAGGACTGCGCCGTGGTGCGGGCGGCGGTCCCGATGGCCATCGCCACCGGCGAGACCAATTTCGGCGCCGCCGAGTTCGAACGGATGCTGGCGCTCGGCGCCGCCGACATCCTGATGCCCAATCTCCAGCGCCTGGGCGGCATCACGCCATGGCGCAAGGTGGCCGCCGCCGCCGAGCTGCGCGGCATCCCGGTCGCCTCGCACGTCTTCCCCGGGATCAACGCGCATCTGATGTGCGCGGTGCCCAACGGACTGACGCTGGAGATCGTGCCGTGGTGGCCGCACCCGTTCGAGGAGCCGCTGCGTATCGAGGACGGCCACGCGGCGCCCCCCGAGGGGCCCGGGCTCGGCCTGACGCCCGATCGCGCGATGATCGCCCGGCATCGGATCTGACTTGCCCCCAGCTTGATCGAGAGGTGACGACCGATGGCATCGACCCCGAGGCAACCGCCGCCCGGCGCCGCGACGGCGCTGGGGCGCACCGGATCGAACGGCGCCGACCCGGCCGCCCGGCCGTCCCGCGCCGCGGCCAAGCAGGCGGCGCTGCGCCCCGTGCCGGCGGCCGGCCAGCGGCCGATGATCGACGTCGCGGGTCTCAGCGTCGCCTATGCCACGCGTTCGGGGGAGCGGCTGACCGCGCTGGACGGCATCGACCTGACGGTGGCGCATGGCGAGTTCTGCGCGATCGTCGGTCCCAGCGGCTGCGGCAAGTCCACGCTGCTCAAGGTGCTGGCCGGGCTGGTGCAGACGAGCAGCGGCTCGGCCGCCGTCGATGGCGCGCCGGCCGGCGACCCGCGCGACGACATCGGCTTCGTCTTCCAGAACGCGACCCTGCTGCCGTGGTCGACCATCCTCGACAACGTGCTGCTGCCGCTCAAGGTCCAGCGCCGCCCCGACCGGGCCGGATGGCGCGAGCGCGGCCTGGAGCTGCTCCGCCTGGTCGGCCTCGACGGGTTTGGCGACAAGTACCCGTCCGAGCTTTCCGGAGGCATGCAGCAGCGCGTGGGCATGGCCCGCGCCCTCGCCCACGACCCGGCGCTGCTGCTGATGGACGAGCCGTTCGGCGCGCTCGACGCCCTGACCCGCGAGACCATGACCCAGGAACTGCAGCGCATCTGGATGCAGCAGCGCAAGACCGTCCTGTTCGTCACGCACTCGATCACCGAGGCGGTGTTCCTGGCCGACCGGGTGGCGGTCATGAGCGCGCGGCCCGGCCGCATCCTCGAGATGATCGACGTCGACCTGCCCCGCCCGCGCGACTTCACGATGGTCGACAGTCCGCGCTTCGCCGAGTTCAGCCGCCGCATCCGCGCCCATCTGCACAGCCGTGGAGAGATCGAATGAGCCGGGACCGCCTGTACCGCATCCTCGCGCCCACCCTCGTCTTCGTGGTGCTGATCGCCGTCTGGGAAGGATACATCTGGCTGTTCGACGTGCCGCAGATCATCCTGCCGACGCCGCGCCAGATCCTCGGCGCGCTCGTCGGCGGGTTCCAGAGCGGCCTGTTCCAGAGGCATCTCGCCGTCACCGCCCAGGAGGTGTTCGCGGGCTACGGCCTCGGCGTCTTCTTCGGCATCGCGATCGGGGCGCCCATCGCGCTGAGCCGCGTCTTCGAGATCATGTTCTACCCCTACATCCTGGCGCTCCAGGCCATGCCCAAGGTGGCGCTGGCGCCGCTGATGATGATCTGGGTCGGGTTCGGCATCGAATCCAAGATCATGATCACGATGATCGTCGCCCTGTTCCCGGTCCTCGTGAACGTGATCGTCGGGTTGCGCACGATCGACCAGGACCGCATCAACCTGATCCGCTCGCTCAAGGGCGGGACCTGGGCCGAGTTCCGCTACGTCCGCCTGCCGAGCGCCGCCCCCTTCATCTTCGCCGGCATGAAGACGGCGGTCGTCCTCGCCCTGCTGGGCGCCATCACCGCCGAGTTCGTCGCCTCCGAGGCCGGCCTCGGCTACCTGATGGGCCAGTTGATGTTCCGCCTCGATACGCCGGGCGTGTTCAGCGTCCTGATCATCCTCGCCGCCATCGGCGTGTCGCTGTTCCTGTTCGCGGACTGGCTGCACCGGCGCGTCGTGTTCTGGGACGCGCCGGACAAGCTGTCGTCCGGCGGCCGCTAGGGACGGGAGCGCACGGCCATGCGGATCTGCGTCTACGGCACCGGGGCCATCGGCGGCTTCCTGGCGGCACGCCTCGCGCTGGGCGGACACGACGTCGTCGCGGTCGCGCGCGGCGCGCAGCTCGAGGCGATCGGCCGCCGCGGGCTGACCCTGATCGGCAGCGACGGCCGCACCGAGGTCGCGACGGACCTGCGCGCCGCCGCCGGCGCCGCCGAGGTCGGGCCGGTCGACGTCCTTCTGGTCACGCTCAAGGCGTACCAGCTCCCGCCGCTCGCCGCCGAGCTCGGGGCGGTCGGCCGGTCGGCGGAGCTCGTCGTGCCGATCCAGAACGGCGTCCCATGGTGGTATTTCCACCGCCACGGCGGGCCGCATGACGGACGTCCCGTCGCCGCGGTCGATCCCGAGGGCGCCCTCGCCCGCCATCTCGACGTCGGGCGGATCGTTCCCGCCCTCGCCTTCAAGGCCGCCGAAGTGGTCGAGCCCGGCGTGATCCGCCACATGATCACCGCGGACGACCACTTCCCGATCGGCGAGCTCGACGGCAGCGTCACCGGGCGGCTGCGGCGCCTCTCGGCCGCCTTCGGCGAGGCGGCGGTCGAGGCCCCCGTCGTGACCGACATCCGCGCCCGGGCCTGGGGCAAGCTGCTCGGCAACCTGGCGGTCAATCCGATCGGCGCGCTGACCGGCGCCACCGTCGCCGAGACCGCGACCCATCCCCTCTCCCGGCCGCTCTGCCTGCGGCTGATGGAGGAGGCGATCGCCGTGGCCGCCGCGTTCGGCGCCGCCCCCGCCTACGGCGCGCAGACGCGCCTGCGCCGCGCCGAGGGGATGCACGGCATCAAGGCGTCGATGCTCCAGGACCGCGAGCGCGGCCGGCCGATGGAGGTCGGTCCCATCGTCGGCGCCGTCGTCGAGCTGGCGGCGCTGGCGGAGGTCCCGGTGCCGGCGACCGAAGCGGTCCATGCCTGCCTCGCCCTGCTCGCCGACCGGGCCACCCGGTTGACACGGGACGGGAACACCGTAGACTGAATAGAAACATAGTTTCTTTATATGAAACTTAGGAGGGAACCGCCATGCCCGTCGACGTCCACCAGCTCTCCTACGGGCTCGGCGCCGAGATCCGCGGCGTCGACCTGAGCCGCCCGCTGGATCCCGACACGGTCGGAGCGATACGCCGGGCATGGCTGGAGCATGGCGTCCTGCTGCTGCGCGACCAGGACATCGCCCCGGAGGACCACATCCGCTTCAGCCGGTATTTCGGCCCGGTCGAGGACTATCCGCTGGTCCATTACCGGCACCCCGAGCATCCGGAGATCTTCCTGCTGTCGAACCGCGACGGCGAGGGCAGGCCCGCCCAGACGCGCAATGCCGGACGGCACTGGCATTCGGACCTGTCCTTCACCGCGCGGCCGGCGCTCGGATCGGTGCTGCGCTGCCTGAAGATCCCCGACATCGGCGGCGATACGATATTCGCCAACCAGTACCTGGCCTACGAGATGCTGTCGCCGGCCTTCCGCGCCTTCATCGACCCGCTCGAGGCCGTCCACGAGCTGTTCTCCAAGACCAGGGACCTGAAGAACCTGGACCAGGGCCAGGTCCGCGACATGAAGAAGGCCAACCCGCGCATCGTCCAGCCGGTCGTGCGCGTCCATCCCGAGACCGGCCGCAAGGCGCTCTACGTCAGCATCGCCGTGACCACCGGGATCGTCGGCCTCGACGAGGAGGAGAGCGACGCGGTCCTCGGCTTCCTGTTCGCGCACCAGACGCAGGTCCAGTTCACCTACCGCCATCGCTGGCGGCCCAACGACATCCTGATGTGGGACAACCGCTGCACGCTGCACATGGCGGTCCCGGACAACGATCACCGGCAGGTCCGCCTGATGCACCGGACCAGCATTTCCGGCACGCCGTGCGGCCGGGTCCTCGACGAGGACCGCCAGGAGGCCGCCTGACCGGCGGTGAGGAGAACGAGATGACCGTGTCGCAAGCGGCGCCGGGCGCGGCCCCCGCCGTCACCCCGTCCGACTGGATCAACTACACCAACACCGCGGCCCGCGTGATCATGTGGCCGGGCGCCATCGCCGACATGGGCGGCGAGGTCGACGCGCTCGGCTGCCGCCGCCTGATGGTGGTGTGCGGGCCCAACACGCGCCGCAGCGGCGTGCTGAAGCGCGTGCTAGACGCGCTCGGCGGGCGCGTGCAGCACCTGTTCGACCGCGTCGTCGAGCATTCGGCGGTGGCCCTGGTCGAGGAGGCGGCGGAGCTGGCCCGCGAGCACCGGATCGACGGCTTCGTCGCGGTCGGGGGCGGCAGCGCCTCCGACACGGCCAAGGCGGTCGCGATCCTGCTCGCCGAGGGCGGGCGGCTGCCCGAGCACGCGTCGCGCTTCGTGCCGCCCGACAGGTTCTATCCCAAGGACCTGCCCAGCCCGAAGCTGCCGGTGATCGCGGTACCGACCACCGCCTCGGCCGCCGAGGTGACGCCGGGCCTGGGCATCCGCGATGCCGATGGGCGCAAGCTGCTGTTCTGGCACGTCACCCTCGCCTCGCGGCTGATCGTGCTCGACCCCGCCGCCAACGTCGAGGTGCCGGCCCCGATCGTGGCGGCCACCGCGATGAACGCCTTCGCCCACTGCGCCGAGGGCCTCTACTCGCGCCTGCGCAACCCGATCTCCGAAGGGCTGGCGCTGCACGGCATCCGCATCCTGACCAAGGCAATCCCCGCGATGGTCGCCGAACCGGACGAGGTCGGGCACCGGGCCGGCGTGCTCGCCGGCGCGCATCTCTCGGGCATGGTCATCTCGAACGCCCGGGTCGGCATCCATCATGCCGTCTGCCATTGCCTGGGCGCGCTCGGCGGGCTGTCCCACGGCGTCGCCAACGCGATCATGCTGCCGCACGCGCTGGCCTACAACCTGCCGGTGGCCGCCGGCGCGCTGGCGACGATGGCCGAGGCGATGGGGGCGGCGACGGGGGTGGGTGGCCGCGACCTCGACGAGGCGGCGGCCGCGCGGGCCGGGATCGAGGCGGTGCGCAAGCTCCAGCACGACGCCGGAGTGCCGACGCGGCTGCGCGACGCCGGCCTTGCGGAGGACATGCTGCCGGCGATCGCCGAGCACACGCTGGCCGATCGCGGCCTCTACTTCAACCCGCGGCCGACCGCGTCCGCGGAGCCGATCCTCGAACTGCTGAAAAGGGCCTGGTAATGGCGAGTGACGACATCCGCGACGAAGTCGAGCGCGGCCGGGAGCACTTCATGGAAACCCTCGGGAACGTGCCCGAGCCGATCCGCGCGATGATGGACTACGCGCCCGGATACTTCGCCGGCTACCTGCGGATGCGCGAGCACATCTACCAGCGGCCGCCGGAAGGATCGCTCGACCTCAAGACGAAGGAACTGATCTACGTCCTGCTCGACGTCGTGACCGGCAACCTCGACGGCGCCAAGAACCACCTCCGCGCCGCGATGAAGGAAGGACTGACCCTCGGCGAGCTGACCGACGGCTGCCTGCAGGTCCTCCATGTCTGCGGCGTCACCACCTGGGGCAAGACCGGCTACAAGGTCTGCGACTACGCCGCAGAGATCGAGGCGGAGATGCGGCGCGAGGCGGAGAGCGTCCGCCGGTGACCGTGGAACCCGCATCCCTCGACCGGCTGCTGGCGCCGCGCGCGATCGCGGTCGTCGGTGCGTCGCCGGACGCCGGCAAGCTGGCGGGCCGCCCCCTCGGCTATCTCCGGCGGTACGGCTTCGCCGGCGCGGTCTACGCCGTCAACCCGAAATACGGCGAGATCGGCGGCGTCCTCTGCGTCCCCACGGTCGACGACCTTCCCGACGGCATCGACCTGGCGCTGCTCCTGGTACCCGCCGGCGGCGTCGCGCCCGCGCTCGAGGCATGCGGGCGCCGCGGCATCCCCTTCGCGATCTCGATCGCGAGCGGCTTCACCGAGGCGGGCGCCCCGGAGCTGCAGGAGGAGCTGGTGCGGATCTGCCGCCGGCACGGCGTCCGGCTGGTCGGCCCGAACTGCGTCGGCCTGCTGAACCCCCGGCAGGGCGTCACGGCCACCTTCTCGACCGAACTGCGCCGGCGCATGCCGCGGCCCGGCCCGCTCGCCCTGGTCACCCAGAGCGGGGCGCTCGGCAATTCGCTGCTGCAGAGCTTCAACGACCTGGACATCGGCCTGACGAGCTGGATCTCGACCGGCAACGAGGCCGATCTCGGGGTCCTCGACTTCGTCGAGCACTTCATCGACGATCCCGACTGCCGGACGATCGCGCTGTTCGTCGAAGGCCTCAAGGACGGGCACCGGCTGCTGCCGCTCGCCCGGCGCGCCCGGGCCGAAGGCAAGGCCCTGGTCGTCCTGCGCGCCGGCCGCTCCGACCTCGGGCGCGCCGCGTCGGCCTCACATACCGGCAAGCTCGCGGGCTCGGCCCGGGTCTGGCGCGACGTCGCCCGCCAGGCGGGACTGGTCGAGATCGGCACCCTCGACGAGCTGCTGGACCTCGTGCTCGCCCTCGACGTGCTCGGCCCCGCCTCCGGCGATGCGGCGGACGGGCTCGGCGTCCTCACGATCTCCGGCGGCCTCGGCGTCCTGATCTCGGACGCCGCGGCCGACCACGGGCTCGCCATTCCCGGCTTCGACGCCGGGACACGGGACGGCCTGCGCGCCCTGCTGCCGCCGCAGATGACGGTGGCCAACCCGGTCGACACCGCGCTGTTCACGGACGAGCGCGGCTATGCCCGCTGCGCGGAGCTGGTGCTCGCCGACCCCGCGGTCGGCACGCTGCTGCTGGTCCTGACCAGCCTCGCCCACGACTACCGGGCACTGGTGCCCTGGTTGGCCGAGCTGGCGGACGGCGCGCGGGCGCGCGGCAAGCACGTCGCCGTCACGTTCCTGTCCTCGAGCGACCTGCTGGAGCGCGACGACCGCCGGACCCTTCTCGAAGCCGGGCTGCTGGTGCTGCCCTCGGCCGAGCGGGTGGTGGCGGCGCTGGCGCGGCGCCGCCGCGCGGCCGCCGCCGCGGCGCCGCCCGTCGAGGCCGCGGCGCCCGCGCACGCGGCCGAGCGCACGGCCGCCGGGTTCCTGGCCCGCGCCGGCGTGCCGATGGTCCCGGAAGCGCTGTGCCGGACCCCGGAGGAGGCCCTGCGCTTCGCAGGCGAGGTCGGCTTCCCGGTCGTGCTCAAGGTCGCCTCGCCGGACATCGCGCACAAGACGGAGGTCGGCGGCGTCGCCGTCGGGCTCGCCGATTCGGCGGCGCTGGAGCAGGCCTGGAGGACGATCGCGCGCAGCGTCGCGGAGAAGGCGCCGCACGCCCGCATCGACGGCATGCAGGTCCAGGCGATGGTGCGCGACGGCGTCGAGCTGATCGTCGGCGGCTCGGTCGACCCGGAACTCGGCCGCGTCCTGATGCTGGGGGCCGGCGGGATCTGGGCCGAGGTCCTGGAGGACGTGGCCTTCCTGGCCCTGCCCGCCGGCCCGCAGGAGATCGCCGAGGCGCTGCGGCGCCTGCGCATCCACCCGCTGCTGACGGGTGCCCGCGGCCGCGCCCGGCTGGACGTCGACGCGGCGGTCGCGGTCATGCATCGCCTGGCCGACGCCTTCCAGGTCGAGACCTGGGTCGACGAGCTCGACATCAACCCGCTTATCGTCCGGCCGGAAGGCCTGGGCGCGGTCGCCGTCGACGCGCTCGTCGTCACACGAAGCGCCGACAACCGATAAGGAACAGGACACATGGACAGCACGCTGCACGCCCCGTCCCTGCCCGCCGACGCGCTCGAACAGGCGAGCGCCCTTCTCGGCCAGGATATCAGGGTCGAGCAATGGAACTACGAGGCGACCCGCGACACCATCCGGCACTACGCCTGGGGCCTCGGCGACGACAACCCGCTCTACTGCGATCCCGACTACGCGGCCGGGACCCGCTGGGGCGGCATCATCGCCCCGCCGACCTTCCTGTTCGGCGTGTTCGACGCCGTCGTCGCCCCTGGCCTTCCGGACATCCAGTGGTTCTATTCCGGCTCCGACTGGACCTTCCACGAACCGGTGCGCCGCAACGACGCCATAACCGCGCGCGCCAGGCTGGCCGACGTCCGGGAGGTCTCGGGCAAGCAGGTGCCGCGGATGATCGTCCAGACCGGCGACGTCGCCTATACGAACCAGCACGGCCGGACGGTAGCGAGCGTCCTGTCGCACTGCTTCCGGGTTCCGCGCCAGACCGCCGAGGGCGGCCTGCGCTACGAGGCGCGCGAGCCGCACCGCTACGGCGCGGCCGAGCTCCAGGCGATCGAGGACGCCGTTCTCAACGAGTACCGGCGCGGCGCCGACACGCTGTACTGGGAGGACGTCGAGGTCGGCGCCGAGATGCCGGGCACCGTGCGCGGGCCGCTGAGCCAGCTCGACATGACCTGCTACTACGCCGGCGCCGTCGGCACGTCCGGCTACAAGTCGACCAAGCTCAAATGGCAGTACAGCTACTGGGCGCGGCATGCGCCGGACCGCATCCCCAACAACTACGACCCCAGCTACTACGCGGCTGCGATCAGCCCGTCGATCGGCCACCAGAACGCAAAGGTCGCGGTGTCGGAACTCGGCATGCCCGGGCCTTACGACAACGGTCCGCAGCGCATCGGCTTTATGACCGGCTGCGTTACCAATTGGATGGGCGACGACGGTTTCCTGCGTTACCTTGGCGTACGTTTGAAACTGCCCGTGATCTTCGGCGACACGACCTTCACCAAAGGCAAGGTCGCCGGCAAGCGGATCGAGGACGACCGCGGGCTGGTCGATGCGGAGATCTGGGCGGAAAACCAGCTGGGCCAAGTGACGGCACGAGGCACGGCCGTGATCGAACTGCCGCGCCGGCCGTGACGGAACGGCGCGTGGAACCGCGGGAGACGGTAGTGATGAAGTCGTTGAACTCGGCGCTTCAGGTGCTGAGGGAGTTCATGGGCAACCAGGCCGACCTCGGGGTCGGCGAGATCGCGGAGAAGCTCGGCCTGCCCAAGAGCCAGGTCTCCAAGATCCTGAGCACGCTGCGCGCCAACGGCATGGTCACCCAGGACCCGCGGACGCGCCGCTACGCGGTCGGCCTCGGCGCCTTCATGCTCGGGTCCCGGTTCGTCAACTTCCACCGGCTGTCACGCGAGGCGCTGCCGCTGATGCGCCAGCTCGTCGAGAAGACCGGCCACAGCGCCCGGCTGTCGATGATGGACGGGGACGACGTCGTCTACCTGCTCGGCATCGAGGGGCCGCTGCTCCTCAACTCCGCCTGGCGCGCGGGAACGCGGATGCCGCTGCACTCGACCGCGGCCGGCCGCGTCCTGCTGGCCTTCCTGCCCGAGGCGCGCGTCGACGAGCTGCTCGACCGCTACGGCATGCCCGCCTTCACGACGGCGACCGTGACCGACCGCGAGGCGCTCAAGCGCATGCTGGCCCAGATCCGGACGGCGGGCTACGCCCAGGCCATGGGCGAAACGACCCAGGGCCTGGGCGCCATCGCGGCGCCGATCCTGAACGAGGACCAGGAGATCACGGGCTCGCTCGGCATCGCCTTCCCGGTCCATGTCCTGAGCCCGCAGGACGTGCCGCGGCTGGTCGAGGCGCTGCACGACGCCGCCCGCGTCCTCTCGCACCGCATGGGCAGTCCCGTCTACCCGTTCGGCGGCGGCCGCGGCGAGGGCACCGGCTCCACGCCGGCGCGCCCCGCCCGGATGCGCCGCAAGGTCGCCAGCGGCTGAGGCCGCCGGCTCCACGCCGGAAACCCGTTTCCGGACAGACAAGGAGGGAACGCATGGTCGCCCAGCCCCAGCCGCAGGCCCAATCGCAGGCCATCCTGCCGTCGCGCAGGCCGGCCGGCACGGCCGACGACGAATGGACGGTCCGCGTCGATCTCGCGGCGTGCTATCGGCTGTTCCACCACTTCCGCTTCACCGACCTGATCTACACCCACATCTCCGCCCGGGTGCCGGGCCGGCACGACCATTTCCTGATCAATCCCTACGGGCTGATGTTCGACGAGATCACGGCGTCGAGCCTGGTCAAGGTCGACGTCGACGGCAACGTGGTCTCGGATACGACCGGGCTCGGCATCAATCCCGGCGGCTTCACGATCCACAGCGCCGTCCACATGGCCCGCCCGGACGTCACCTGCGTCATGCACTCCCACACCGCGGCCGGCATCGCGGTCTCCTGCATGAAACAGGGCCTGATGCCGCTGACCCAGCACGCCATGCGCTTCCACGGCCGCATCGCCCATCACGACTACGACGGCGTGTTCTTCACGGACGCCGAGCGCAAGCGGCTGCAGGCGTCGCTAGGCGCCGACCGGATGGTGATGCTGCTGCGCAACCACGGGCTGCTGGCGTGCGGACGGACGATCGCCGAGGCGTGGGACGTCATGTACTACCTCGAGCGCGCTTGCCAGGCGCAGGTGGCGCTGCTGTCCACCGGCGCCGAGCTGATCCATCCCGCGGACACGGTCGCCGAACAGGTCGCCCGGGCCTTCGAGGATCCCGGCCGCAAAGCCAATGCGCGAATCTGGCCGGCGCTGTTGCGGATGCTCGACCGCACCAGCCCCGGCTACCGGGACTGAGCGCGGGGGGCGATACGACGGCCGCCGTCACTCCAGGAAGTCGGCGCGAAGCGGCGTGAAGCTGTCGACGAGGAGGCCCGCCTCCAGCGCCTTCACGCCATGGACCGTGCCGGACGGGACGATGAAGCTGTCGCCAGCCGAAAGCGTCTCGGTCCGGTCGCCGACCGTCACTTCGAACCGGCCTCGGGCGACGTAGCTCGCCTGCACGTGCGGATGCGAATGGGGCGCGCCCACGCCGCCCTCGTCGAAGGCGAACTCGACGACCATCAGCTCGTCCGTGTGCACGAGGACGCGCCTGCGGTTGCCCTGGCCGAGATCCGTCCATTCGCCTTCCTGCCGGCGGACGAAGAGCCTGGTGTCGGTCATGTCGGTCCTCATCTCGCGAGCCAGCCGCCATCGACGGGGATGACGGCGCCATGCACGTAGTTCGAAGCCGGGGCGAGAAGGAACACGGCGGCGTCGCCGATATCCTCCGGCACGCCCCAGCGGCCGGCCGGGATGCGCTCGAGAATCGCGGCGCTGCGGCCGGGGTCCGCGCGCAGCGCCTGCGTATTGTTGGTCTCGACGTATCCCGGCGCCACGGCATTGACGTTGATGCCCCTGGCCGCCCATTCGCAGGCGAGCAGCCGCGTGATGCCGAGCACGCCGTGCTTGGAGGCCGTGTAGGACGCGACGCGGATGCCGCCCTGGAAGCTCAGGAGCGAGGCGACGTTGACGATCCGGCCCGGCCGCCCCTCGGCGACGAGCCGACGGGCGAAAGCCTGGCTCAGGAAGAACAGCGCCTTGAGGTTCAGGTCCATCACCTCGTCCCAGTCCGCCTGCGTGAGGTCGAGCGCGTCGGCGCGGCGGATGATGCCGGCATTGTTGACGAGCCCGTCGACCGGCCCCAGCTCGGCCCAGACGGCGTCGAGCCGGGCGCAGGCCCCCGGGACGTCGGACAGGTCGCACCGGACGGGGTGGAACCCGGCGCCCTCCGCCTCGACCATTGCCGCCGTCCCGTCCATCGGCGACCGGCCGACGCCGATCACCGTGCCGCCCGCACGCGCGATCGAGACGGCGATGCCCTGCCCGATCCCGGTGTTGGCCCCGGTGACGACGATCCGCCTGCCGGCGAGGCTGAAGGCGGCCGGAACGGTCATCGCAGCGCCTCCATGGGCACGGGATCGACGTCGGCGTAGTCGACGTTGTCCCCGGCCATGGCCCAGATGAAGGCGTAGCTGGCGGTGCCGCAGCCGGAATGGATCGACCAGGGCGCGGACAGCACGGCCTCCTCGTTGCGCATCACCAGGTGGCGCGTCTCGGCAGGCTCGCCCATGAAGTGGAAGACGCGCGCCGCCTCCGGCAGGTCGAAATAGAGATAGGCCTCCATGCGCCGGTCGTGGACGTGGCAGGGCATGGTGTTCCAGACCGACCCCGGGGCGAGCTGGGTCATCCCGACGACGAGCTGGCAGGTCCTGGCGCCTTCGGGATGGATGAACTGGAAGATCGAGCGCTCGTTGGACGTCGCCTGGCTGCCGAGATCGACGCGCTTCGCGTCGCCTATGCGGATGTGGCGCGTCGGAAGGCCCTGATGGGCCGGGGCGCTCAGGAGATAGAACCTCGCCGGCGAGGCCGGGTCGGCCGAGGCGAAGGAGACCGTCTCCCCCATGCCGACATAGATCATGTCGCGCGGGCCGAGCAGGTAGGGCCTGCCCCCGACCTCGACCGTCCCTTCGCCGCCGATGTTGACCGCCACGAGTTCCCGCCGGTCGAGGAAGCCCTTCGTGCCGGTCGGCCGGATCGCCGGGAGCGCGATCGGGCTCCCGAGCGGGACCGCGCCGCCGACGATCATGCGGTCGTAATGGGTGTAGACGAGGTTGATCCGTCCCGGCTCGAACAGGCCGCCGACGTGGAAATGCGTCCGGAGTTCGTCGGTGCCCATGCGCGCCGCCGCCGCGGGATCGATCGCGTAGCGGACGGTGTGGTCGATGTGGCTCTCTGTCATGGGCGATGGGTCTCCGGATGGCATTGGGGATCAGGTCGCGGGCGGGCCGGTCCTGGCCGAGGCGTAGCCGGCCTGCTGCCCGCTCAGCCGCGCCCGGTAGCGCTGCTGGCTGGCCGACAGGTGGGCGCGCATCGCGGCGCGGGCGGCGTCCGGGTCGCTGGCGGAAATGGCCTTCAGGATCGCGAGATGCTCGCGCTGCAGTCCTTCCTGGTACTCGCGGCTGAGCGCGCTGTCGGTGCCCCAGGGCGAGGTGACGTCGCAGGGGATCGCCCGCGTGCCGAGGGCGTCGAGCACCTCGACGTAGAACGGGTTGTTGGTGGCGGCGGCGATCGCCCGGTGGAAGGCGAAGTCGGCCTTGCCGGTCGTCTCGCCGAGCGCCAGCAGGCGGTCGAAGTCGAAGAACGCCTCCTGGATCTGCGCCTCCTGGGCGCCGTTGCGACGCAGCGCGGCCAGGCCCGCGCTCTCGATCTCGATGCCCATACGCACTTCGAGGATGTTGAGCGCATGGGAGATCCTGTTGCCGGTCTCCAGCCCGATCGATCCGAAGGCATGCGCGGGGTGCTGCTTCACGAACACGCCGGCACCCTGCCGGGCCTCCACGAGGCCGTCGGCGGCGAGGGTCGCGATCGCTTCGCGGACCACCGTCCGGCTGACGCCGAACATCTCGGTCAGCCGGCTCTCGGTCGGCAGCTTGTCGCCGGGCGGTATCTCGCCCGACAGCACCTGGGAGCGGATCGCCGAGACCACGCGTTCCGAGAGCTTGGGCCTGCGTTCGGTCTTCGACGCCGTCGAGGGCTCCATCGTCATTCCGATCCCCTACCTGAACACGCCCGGCAGCCAGAGCGAGATCGCCGGGACATAGGTGACCAGCCCTAGCACGAGAAGGCCGGCGAAGTAGAAGGGCCAGATGCTGCGCATGGCCTCCCAGACGGAAATCCGCGCGACCGCGCAGGTGACGAACTGGACGATGCCGACCGGCGGCGTGTTGAGCCCGATGCCCAGGTTCAGGACCATGATGACGCCGAAATGCACGGGATCGATGCCGTAGGCCTGCGCCACCGGCAGGAAGATCGGCGTCGTGATGATGATCATCGGCCCCATGTCCATGAAGGTGCCGAGAAGGAGCATCAGGACGTTGAGCAGCAGGATGATGACGAGCGGGTCGTCGGAGATCGCGTTCATCCATGCGACCAGCGAGGCCGGGACCTTCAGGTAGGCCATCAGCCAACTGAAGGCCGCCGCCGTGCCGATGATGAGCAGCACCGTCGCCGTGGTGCGGACCGCGCCCAGGGTGGCATGGACGAAGTCGCGCCACGTCATCTCGCGGTAGACGAGGACCGTCACCAGCAGCGCGTAGAGGACCGCGATGCAAGAGCTTTCGGTGGCGGTGAACACGCCCGAGCGCACGCCCCCGAAGATGATCGCGATGAGCAGGAGGCCGGGCACGGCGACGGCGGCGAGATGCGCCACGGCGACGAGGCCCGGGAACGCCTCGGTCGGGTAGCCGCGCCGGCGCGCGACGAAATAGGCGGTCGTCATGAGCGCCAGCGCCAGCAGCAGGCCGGGCAGGATGCCGGCGGTGAACAGGTCGGCGATCGAGATCTTCCCACCGGCCGAGATGGAATAGATGATCATGTTGTGCGAGGGCGGCAGCAGGAGCGCGATCAGCGCCGCCATCGAGGTGACGTTCACGGCGTAGTCCACCCCGTAGCCGCGCGCCTTCATCTGCGGGATCATCAACCCGCCGACCGCCGCCGCTTCCGCCACCGCCGAGCCGGAGATGCCGCCGAAGAGGGTGGATGCCGCGATGTTCACCTGGCCGAGGCCGCCGCGGATATGGCCGACGAGCGACCCGGCGAACGCGACGATGCGGCGCGCGATCCCCCCGCGCACCATCAGGTCGCCGGCATAGATGAAGAAGGGGATCGCCAGGAGCGAGAAGACGCTCATGCCCGAGTTCAGGCGCTGGAACACGACCAGCGGCGGCAGGCCCATATAGGCGACGGCGGCGAAGCTGGCGGCACCCAGGCAGAAGGCGATCGGCACCCCGATCAGCAGGAGCACGGCGAAGACGCCGAACAGTATCCAGAGTTCCATGGCTCAGCCCCTCGCCTGCGCGGCGCCGGCCGCCTCTTCGCGCTCCCCGGCGGCCGGCGCCTCGTCGAGCTCCTGGTCCACCGGCGCGCCGCCGAGACGCAGCGCGATGCGCTCCAGCGCGAAGAGCGCGATCAGGACGCCGCCGACGACGACGGGGAGATAGTCGAAGGCGCCCGAAATGCCGAGCGAAGGCAGGGTCGAGCCCCAGGTCAGCGCGGCGAGCTGGCCTCCGTACCAGACCATGCCGGCGCCGAAGGCGAGGACGACGAGATCCGAGATCGTGCGCAGGACCCCCTTGGCGCCCCGCGGCAGCAGATAGACGAGCACGTCGAAGCCGAGATGGTTGTTCTCGCGCACGCCCGCGGCGGCGCCGAGCAGGATGAACCAGCTCATCAGCATCACCGCGCCGGGCTCGGTCCAGCTCGGCGAACGGTTGAGCACGTAGCGCCCGTAGACCTGCCAGGCGACGACCGCGGTCATCAGGACCAGGCCGGCGCCGGCCGCCCACAGCGCGACCGTGCTGACCGCCGACAGCACGCGCGCGACGCGCGCCATGACGCCCTTCCCAGGACCGTCCTGCATTTCGCCCCTCCCCGACGAAAGTGGAGGGCGGCGCAAGCCCGTGGGCCGCGCCGCCCGCGTTGCCGGCCTAGCGTACCGCCTGGATCCGCTGCACGAGATCCTGCAGCTTCGGATCGGTGACGTGCTTCTCGTAGACGGGCGCCATCGCGTCGATGAAGGGCTGCTTGTCCGGGGTGGTGATCTTCGAGCCCGCCGCCTCGACCATCGAGCGCGACTCCCGCTCGCGCGCTTCCCACATCTCGCGCTGCCTGGCGACGCTGTCCTTCGCCGCCTGGCGGACGAGCTGCTGGTCCTCGGGCGAGAGCCGGTCCCAGCTGGACTTCGCCATCACCAGCACTTCCGGAACGATCAGGTGCTCGTCGAGCGAGTAGAACTTGGCGACTTCCGAATGCTTGGCGGACTCGTAGCTCGGGAAGTTGTTCTCCGCGCCGTCGATGATGCCGGTCTCGATCGCCGAATAGACCTCGCCATAGGGCATGGGAGTCGCGTTGGCGCCGAGCGCGTTGACCATATCGACGAAGATGTCGGACTGCATGACCCGGAACTTCATGCCCTGCAGGTCTTCGAGCGAACCGATCTCCTTGTTCGAGTTGTAGAAGGAGCGCGCGCCGCTGTCGTAATAGGCCAGCCCGACCAGGCCGTGCGGCTCGAACGCCGCCAGGATCTCCTCGCCGATCTCGCCGTCCATCACCGCGCGCATGTGGTCGGTCGAGCGGAAGATGTACGGCAGCGACACGACCCGGGTCTCCGGGACCAGCCCGTTGAACGGCCCCATGGACACGCGGTTGAGGTCGATCACGCCCGCGCGGGTCTGCTCGATCGTGTCCTTCTCCTCGCCGAGCTGGGCGGAATGATAGACGTCGATCTTGATGCGCCCGTCGGTACGCTCCTCCAGGAGCTGGCCCATGTGTTTCACCGCCTCGACGGTGGGATAGCCGTCGGGGTGGGTGTCGGACGAGCGCAGCACGATCTCCGCGCCGGCCGACGAGGCCATCAGGGTGGCAGCCACCGCCGTGGCGGCTGCGAAGCTCAAAGTGCGCAACATCGTTTCCTCCCGTTCTCCCGTTGGGGCATCGCTGCCCGTTAGAGCCGATACGCCTTCTTGGCGAGCGTATGGGCGAGCTGTTGCGCAAGCTCGTGCGCCTCTTCCTCCCGCAAGCGATGCTCGCAGACGAGGCGGGCGAGGAATGCGCAGTCGACGCGGCGCGCGACGTCGTGTCGGGCCGGGATCGACGGAAACGCCCTCGTGTCGTCGTTGAAGCCGACCGTGTTGTAGAAGCCGGCGGTCTCGGTGGTCGCCTCGCGGAAGCGGCGCATGCCCTCGGGGCTGTCGTGGAACCACCACGCTGGCCCGAGCCTGAGGGCGGGGTAGACGCCCGCAAGCGGCGCCAGCTCACGCGAATAGCTCGTCTCGTCGAGCGTGAAGAGGATGACCGTCAGGCTCGGCTCGAGGCCGACCAGGTCGAGCAGAGGCCGGAGCGCCGCGACGTAGTCGGTGCGCGTGGGAATGTCGAAGCCCTTGTCGCGGCCGAACTGCGCCGCCACGGCCGGCGAATGGTTGCGCCAGGAACCCGGATGGATCTGCATCACCAGACCGTCGTCCAGGCTCATCTTCGCCATCTCGGTCAGCATCTGGGCCCGGAACAAGCGCTTGTCGGCGGCGTCCGCCTTGCGGCTGCGCACGCGGTCGAACAGCGACGCCGCCTCCGCCAGGGACAGGTTCGCGGTTTCGGCCGTCGGGTGGCCGTGGTCGGTGGACGTGGCGCCGAACTCCTTGAAATAGGCGCGGCGGACGCGGTGGGCTTCCAGATAGCCGCTCCACGTGCCCGTGTCGGTACCGGCGATCTCGCCCAGCGCGTCGAGATTGGCGTCGAAGCCGTCGAACTCCGGGTCGACGACGGCATCGGGCCGGTAGGCGGTGACTACGCGCCCCCGCCAGCCGCTGTCCCGGATCATCGCGTGCCAGCGCAGGTCGTCGAGCGCCCCCTCGGTGGTGGCGATCACCTCGATGTTGAAGCGCTCGAACAGCGCCCGCGGCCGGTAGGCCTCCTGTCGGAGAAGCTCGGCGATGCGGTCGTAGTGCCGGTCCGCCGTGGCGGCGCTCGGCAGGTCGTCGATACCGAACAGGGTCGAGAGCACGTAGTCGAACCAGAGCCGCGTCGGCGTGCCGCGGAACAGGTGGTAGTTCTCCGCGAAGCGCCGCCAGATCGCGCGGCCGTCGGTCTCGACGGGAGACCCGTCGGGCGTCGGGACGCCGAGATCCTCCAGCCGCACCCCCTGGCTGAACAGCATGCGGAAGACGTAGTGGTCGGGCACGATCAGGAGCCGCGCCGGGTCCGGAAACGGCTCGTTCAGCGCGTACCACCGCGGGTCGGTGTGGCCATGGGGGCTGACGATCGGCAGGTCCCGGATGCCGGCGTGGAGTTCGCGGGCGATCGCCCGGGTCCGTGCCTCGGCGGGGAACAGCAGGTCGGGATCGATCGGAGAGGCCATGTTTTCCGCCGTGTCGCCACGCGTCCTGGCTTCATCGTCACGCCGTCCGATGGTAATGTCAACATACAAGATATGAATATTTGTATGATGACTTGTCGAATAGGGAGGAGAGCATGATCCGCGTCGCCGTCATCGGCCTCGGAATGGCCGTCGCCCCCCATGCCAGGAGCCTGATCGAGCTTCGCGGCCGGGTGGAGGTCGCCGCCGCCTACAGTCCCACCGCGGACAGGAGGCGGGCCTTCGCCGAGGCCTACGGGCTGCCGGTGACCGGCGACGTCGAGGCGATCTTCGCGGACCGGACCATAGACGCGGTGATGGTGCTGACCCCACCGTCCACGCATCTCGACCTCGTCCGGCGCGCCGCCGCCGCGGGCAAGCACGTCCTGCTGGAGAAGCCGCTGGAGATTTCGCTCGACCGCGCCCAGGCGCTGGTCGCCGCCGCGCGCGATGCGGGGATCACGCTCGGCGTGGTCCTGCAGCACCGGTTCCGGCCGGTCGCGGTCGCGCTCGCCGACCTGGTCCGGCAGGGCAGGCTCGGCGCGATCGTCGGCGCCTCGGCGAGGCTCTACAACTGGCGGCCGCAGAGCTATTACGACCAGCCGGGCCGGGGCACCAGGGCGCGCGACGGCGGGGGCGTGCTGCTGACCCAGGGCATCCACACGCTGGACCTGCTGGTCTCGCTGGCCGGCCTGCCGGTCGCGGTGACGGCGCAAGCGACGACGACCCCGGTGCACCGGATGGAAACCGAGGACCTGGCGGTCGCGGTGCTCCGCTTCGGGAACGGCGCCCTCGGCACGGTCGGCGCGACGACCTGCGCCTATCCCGGCTATCCGGACGCCATCGACCTGATCGGGACCGCGGGCACGGCCCGGCTGGACGGGACCAGCCTGTCCGCCCGCTTCCACGACGGCGGAGAGGTGACGATGGACGACGGGGCGGCCGGCGGCGGAGCGGGCGCCGATCCCATGGCGTTCCCGCACCACCACCACCGCGCCGTCCTGGCCGACTTCCTGGAGGCGGTCGCGTCCGGCGGCGCCCCGCGGGCCGGCGGACGCGAAGCCCTCGACGTCCACCGGCTCATCGAGGCGATCCTGCGCTCGGCCGCCACCGGCGCCTGCGAGCCGGTGTGACCACCGGCGGCAGACGTCAGCGATAGACGAGGGTCGGAAGCCACATCGAGAAGCCGGGCCAGAACGTGACCAGCAGCAGCACCCCCACCAGCGGGATCAGGAAGGGAGCGCAGGCCTTGGCACATTCCTCGAAGGGCAGGTTGGCGACCCGGGACAGGACGTAGAGCACCATCCCGACCGGCGGCGTCAGCAGGCCGATCATCAGGTTCAGCACCATGACGATGCCGAACTGCACGGGGTCGACGCCGATCTTCATCACGATCGGCAGCAGGACCGGCACCAGGATCGTGATCGCGGCGATCGTCTCCAGGAAGCAACCGACCACCAGCAGCAGCAGGTTCGCCAGGAGCAGGATCAGGATCGGGTTGTCGGTCAGCCCGAGGACCCAGGTCGAGAGCCGCTCGGTCGCCTGGGCCGACGTCAGGACCCAGCCGAATATCGAGGCGCCGGCGACGATGATCAGGATCACCGCCGTCGTCTCGATCGTGTCCATGCTGACGCGGAGCAGGTCCCTCAGGCTCAACGTGCGGTACACGACCATGCCCAGGAACATCGCGTAGACCACCGCCGCGATCGCCGCCTCGGTCGGGGTGAACATGCCGCTGACCATGCCGCCGATCAGGATCACGGGCGTCATCAGCGCCAGGAACGCCTCCTTCACCGACACGGCCAGCCGGCGCACAGAGAAGGCGGCGTCGCGCTTGTAGCCGCGCCGGCGCGCGGTCCAGGCGACCCATGCCATCAGCGCCACCGCCATGCCGATGCCGGGAATGAAGCCGGCGGCGAAAAGCTGCCCAACCGAGGCGTTGGCCATGACGCCGTAGACCACCAGCGGCAGCGAGGGCGGGATAATCGGGCCGATGGTCGACGAGGCGGCGGTGATGCCGACCGCGAACCGGTCGTCGTAGCCATGGTCCCGCATCGCCTTGATCTCGATCGTGCCGAGCCCCCCGGCATCGGCGACCGCCGCCCCCGACATCCCCGCGAACAGGACGGAACCGGCGACGTTGACGTGGCCGAGGCCGCCGCGCATCCAGCCGAACAGGGCCATCGCGAAGCCGAAGATGCGCTCGGTGATCTGCGCGGAGTTCATCAGGTTGCCGGCGAGGATGAAGAACGGGATCGCCAGCAGCGGGAAGCTGTCGATGCCGTTGACCATGCGGTGCAGGACGACGACGTCCGGCATTCCGACGGCGAGGACGTAGAAGAGCGACGAGCCGGCCAGCGCGACGGCGATCGGCACGCCGACCGCCATCATCAGGAACAGCGAACCGAACAGGACGAGCATGGTCATGGTGTGGCGGGTCCTGTCTCGGGGTTGCGCAGGCGTCGCCAGGCCGATTGGGCCGCGCGCAGGGTCATCGCGACGAGCCCGGCCAGGACGACGGCGTAAAGCACGCTCATGGACATGTCGATCACCGCCATCCGCTGGGTCCGCATCATCCCGACCATGGTCCAGGCGAGCCAGGCGGCGTAGCCGTAGAACGCCAGCGAGAGCAGGTCGCAGACCGACAGCACCACGGCGGAAAGGCGCCTGGGCATGTAGAGGTGGAAATACTCCACCGCGATCTGGGCGCGGCGCCGCACGGCCATGCCGCCTCCCAGGAAGGTGACGGCGATCAGCAGGTAGCGGGCCCCCTCCTCGGTCCAGGCGAGGCTGTCGTTCAGGACGTAGCGGGTGAAGAACTGCAGGAACACGACGACGGCCAGCGCCCAGAACACCAGGAACGCGGCGCCGTCCTCCAGGCCGTAGCCGGAGAGGCCCGTCCGCCCCTCCGACGGCGGGGCGGGAACGCCCGGCGCCGGAGCGCCGGACGTTCCCGGGTCGTGGTGGGTGCCGACCACCGCGGCGAGACCTACTGCAGAGCCTGCAGGCGGTCGTACTGGTCCTTGGACCAGGGCACGTCCGGGCCCAGATGGACCTTCATCACCATCTCCCGGAAGGGCGCGCGGTCGACCTTGTTGACGGTCGCCCCCATCTTCTCGAAGCCGGTGACGAGTTCCTCCTCGGCCGCGACGATGTCGGCGTTGGACTTGGCCGCCGCTTCCTGCAGGACCTCGGTGAAGATCTTGCGGTCCTCCTCCGAAAGCTGGTTCCAGGTCGGCGCGCCGATCACGGTCAGCAAGCTCTCGGTGACGTGGCCGGTCAGGTTGATCACCGGCGTCGGCTCGTGGAACTTCTTCGCCAGGATGGTCGGCAGCGGGTTCTCCTGGGCATCCACGGTGCCCTGCTGGAGCGCCAGGTAGACCTCGGCGAACGCGATCGGCGTCGGGTTGGCGCCGACGGCATTGGGGAACATCACGTACATCGGCGCGTCGGGCACGCGGATCTTCATGCCCTTCATCTGCTCGGGCGTGTCGATCGGCGTCTTGGAGGTGACGTGCCGCTCGCCGTAGTAGAGGAGCGCCACGATCTCGTTGCCCGTCGCCTCCTCGTAGCCGCTCGCCAGCTCCTGGAACAGGTCGGACCCGGCATAGGCCTCCCAATGAGCGCGGTCGCGGAACATGTAGGGCGCGGTGCCCAGCGCCAGCGGCGGGTAGGAGCGCGCCGCGAAGTTGGTCCCGGTGTAGATGATGTCGACCGTCCCCAGGGTGAGGCCCTGGTTGATGTCGGTCTCCTTGCCCAGCGAGGAGGCGGGGAAGACCTTCACCTCGTAGCGGCCGTCGGTCCGCTTCGCGATCTCGTCCGCGGCCCACAGCGCCCATTTGTGGTAGGGCTCCGAGGTCTCGTAGACATGGGCGAACTGCAGCGTTTCCGCCGCACGCGCGAATTGCGGCACCGCGAGTGCGGCAATCGCCAGGGCGCCGAGCAGAAGCTTCTTCATGGGCACGTCTCCTCCTGTCTTATGGTTTTATGAGTTCGTGGGCACCTTCCGTTGCCCGGCCCGTTGCCGGGCGTACCCTGCCCCGCTGCGCGCGGGGCCGTCGGCACCGCCGACGACCGCGACCGTCACCGCGAGCCCGCGTTCGCGCAGGGACTCGACGACGTCCGGAGGCGTCCGGTCGTCGGTGACGACGGCATGGATGGAATCGAGCGACCCGATCGTGCAGAAGGCCGGATCGCCGAACTTGGTGTGGTCGACCAGCAGGACGACCCGCCGCGCCGCCGTCATCACCTCGCGCTTGAAGCGTGCCGCGTCGAGCGATGTCTCGGTCATCACCGCCCCGCTGACGGCGTGGGCGCCCAGGAAGGCGACCTCGGCATGGAGGTTCCGCAGCAAGGCCTCGCCCGGCTCGCCCAGCAGGGTGTTGGAGCCCGGCCGCAAGGTCCCGCCCGTCACGATCACCCGGCCCATGGCTGCCCGGCCGAGGACGCCGGCGATCACGAGGTCGTTGGTGACGGCGGTGACGGGGATGCGGCGCGCCGCCAGGGCGCAGGCGGCTGCCAGGGTCGTCGAGCCGCTGTCGAGGATCAGGCTCTGGCCCGGCGCCACCAGCTCCGCGGCGGCGCGCCCGATCGCCTCCTTCTCCCGTTCGGCCGTCCGCTTGGCGATCGCCGCCTCGGGTTCGAAGGTGGCCTCGGCGGCCGTCGGCAGGATGGCGCCGCCCCGCGCGCGGACCAGATAGCCGTGCTCGGTCAGGTGCTCGATGTCGCGGCGGATGGTCGCCGCCGAGGCCGCGAGGGCCACCGCCATCTCGGCCACCGACACGGCGCCGTGGCGCCGCGCGCTCTCGACGATCAGGGCCCGGCGACGGGCCGGGATCATCTCCGGCCCCTGCCCGACCCCTTCCGTCCGTTGCCCCACCGCCCGCCGGCCCGTCACATCACCGCACCGATCTGCCACGGGACGAACTCGTTGTCGCCGAAGCCCTGGGCCTCGCTGCGGGTCGGCTGTCCCGACGCCGTGGCGAGGATCAGCTCGAAGATGCGCTCGCCCATCTCGGCGACGCTCGTCCCGCCATCGACGATGCCGCCGCAGTCGATGTCCATGTCCTCTTCGAGGCGGCGGTACATCGGCGTGTTGGTGGCGAGCTTGAGGCAGGGCGCCGGCTTGAAGCCGGAGACCGAGCCGCGCCCGGTCGTGAAGCAGACCACGTTGGCGCCGCCCGCCACCTGCCCGGTCACCGAGCACGGGTCGTAGCCCGGGGTGTCCATGAACACGAAGCCCTTGGCGGTGACCGGCTCGGCGTAGCGGTAGACCTCGACGAGGTTGGTCGTGCCGCCCTTGGCCGCCGCGCCCAGCGACTTCTCCAGGATCGTCGTCAGCCCGCCCTTCTTGTTGCCGGGCGACGGGTTGTTGTTCATCTCCCCGCCGTTGCGCGCGGTGTAGTCCTCCCACCAGCGGATGCGCGCGATCAGCTTCTCCCCCACCTCGCGGCTCACGGCGCGGCGCGTCAGCAGGTGCTCGGCGCCGTAGATCTCCGGCGTCTCGGACAGCACCGCCGTGCCGCCGTGGCGGACCACCAGGTCCGCGGCCGCGCCCAGGGCGGGGTTGGCGGTCACGCCGGAATAGCCGTCGGAGCCGCCGCATTGCAGCGCCACGACCAGCTCGCTCGCGCTGACCGTCTCGCGCACCGACTTCGCCGCCTCGGGCAGCATGTCGCGCATCATCGCGACGCCGGCCTCGACCGTGCGCCGGGTGCCGCCGCCGTCCTGGATGTTCATGACCTGGAAGCCGGGGCCGCGCTCGATCCCGTAGGCTTCGAGCAGGAAGTCGATCTGGTTGACCTCGCAGCCGAGCCCGACCATCAGGATGCCGGCGAAATTGGGGTTGCGGGCATAGCCCCACAGCACGCGCTGGAGGTTGGCGTAGCCGTCGCCGTTGTCGGCCATGCCGCAGCCGGTGCCGTGGGTCAGGGCGACGACGCCGTCGATGCCGGGAAAATCGCCCAGCAGGTCGCGCCCGCACCGCTCGGCGATCATGCGCGCGACCGTGGCCGAGCAGTTGACGCTGGTCAGCACGCCCAGGTAGTTGCGCGTGCCGACCCTGCCGCCGGGCCGCCGATAGCCCTGGAACGTGGCCCGCGCCGCGTCGGGAACGTAGTCGGTCGGCCGGGCGTCGGCGCCGAAGGCATAGTCGCGCGCGAATCCGTGCAGGCCGACATTGTGGACATGGACATGCGCGCCGGGCTCGATCGCCTCGGTCGCGAAGCCGATCACCTGGTTGTAGCGGCGCACCGGCTCGCCCTCGGCGATCGGCGCGGTCGCCATCTTGTGCCCGGCCGGGACGAGGTCGCGGGCGACGACGCGGCCGCCAGGTCCCTCGGCCTCGACGACCGTGCCGGGCGCCAGCTCCGAACGGGCCAGCACCACGTTGTCGGCCGCGTTCAGACGGATCGTCCGAGACAGCGTCGTCGTCATGCGCGTCCTCCCCGGCGAGCCTTCACCGTGCTCGCTCTTGATGGAATGTGATCGGACTTGCTCCATCTTGGCAAGTCCGAACTCCGGACCGCTACAGCGGCAGTTCCGACGTCTGCTTGACCGTCTGGCTGGGAACGTCGGTCTTCACGTTCTGCACGCCCTTGATCCGGCTGAGGTGCTCGGACTGGAAGCGCCGATAGTCGTCGATGTCTGCTGCCACCACGCGCACCAGCGCATCGCAGTCGCCGAGCATTATGTAGCATTCCAGCACCTGGGGCAGTTTCCTCACCTCGGCGATGAAGTGCCCGATGGTGTCCTCGTCCTGGGCGCTCAGCCAGATGCGCGTGAAGAACGTCTGGCCCTTGCCGATCTTGGCGGGGTTCAGGACGGCCACGTAGCGGTCGATCACCCCCGCCTCCTCCAGGAGCCGCACGCGGCGCAGGCAGGGGGACGCGGACAGCCCGACCTCGCGGGCGAGCTCGTTGTTCGGCATGCGCCCGTCGCGCTGGAGCGCTCTCAGAATGCGCTTGTCGATCTCGTCCAGGACGATTGGCATCCGGTACTCCCATACGGCCATGATTTGGCATCGGATGCCGACTTTCCGCTTTTCGCGGGCATCTTCGCAACCCGATTGCGGACGACCCGCCCTATCGTGACGTGCATGGAAACGACAGGCACACGCCCCGAGAGCGGGCCCGAGCGGCGCATGTCCCGCCTCCGGTCCGAGGTGACGCGCGGCATCGCCGAATCGGTGCCCGTCCTGCTGGCCGTGATCGCGTACGGCCTCGTCCTCGGCGCGCAGGCGACGCAGAAGGGACTGCGCTTCCTCGAAGTGCCCCTCATGACGGGATCGAACTACGCGGGAGGGTCCGAGTTCGCGGCCGTGGGCCTGTGGGCCTCGCCGCCGCCGCTCCTGCTCATCGTCGGCGTCACCTTCCTGATCAACAGCCGCCACCTGCTCATGGGAGCGGTGCTCACGCCCTTCATCCAGCACCTGCCGCGGTGGAAGGCTCTCGTCGTGCTGTTCTTCATGTCGGACGAGAGCTGGGCGCTCAGCTACGCCGATACGCTCAAACGGGCGCAAGCCGGGGCTCGGCTACCCTTCAGCCTCGGCTTCTACATAGGCTGCGCCGGCACGATCTACCTGGGCTGGCTCGGCTCGACGACCCTTGGCGCCGCGGTCGGCCCGCTGCTCGGCGACGTCGAGGCCTACGGCTTCGACATGGCCTTCCCGGCGGTGTTCCTCGTCATCGTGGCCGGGATGTGGAAGGGGCCCGCGGCCGCCCGGCCATGGCTGGTCAGCCTCGTCGTCGCGGCACTCACCCATCTCCTGGTTCCCGGCGCCTGGTTCGTGGTCGCCGGAACGGCGGCGGGACTCGCGGCGGCGTTCTGGTCGGCGAAGCCCCGATGATCCCCCCGATCAACCTCGCGACCATCCTGCTGATGGCGGCCGCCACCTACGCGACGCGGATCGGAGGCTACATCCTCCTGCGCAACCGCAGGCTCGGCCCGCGCGCCGAGGCGGTGATGAACGCAGCACCCGGCTGCGTGCTCCTCGCGGTGATCGCGCCCTATTTCGTGTCGCCGCGCCCGGCGGATCTGCTGGCGCTCGGCATCACCGTCGTGGCGGCCGCCCGTCTGCCGATGCTGGCGGTGGTCGCGATCGCGGTCGGATCGGCCGGCCTGCTCCGGCACCTCCTCGGATAGGCCGCCGCGACCGGCCGAAGGTCCGGTCGGGGTTCAGTCGGGGGTTCAGTCGAGGGTGTAGAGATAGGCGGCCATGTCGCGCGCCTCCGCCTCCCCGACGCCCATGTCGGGCATGGCCGTGACCGGCAGCATGGCGGGCGGGTCCCGCAGCCAGGCGACGAGGTTGGCGGGCGTGTTCGGGAACGAGCCCGCGATCATCACCCGCCCGGCGAAGCCCGTCAGCGGCGGGCCGACCACGCCGCGAGGTCCGGCCACGCCAGGGATCCTGTGGCAGGCCGTACAGCCGTACTGCGCCATCAGGACCGGCCCGCGCCCGGCATCCGCCCCTTGGACCCGGTGCCCGGGGGCCGCCGCCTCGCCCCCGTCGCACCCCGCGAGCAGGAGCATTGCCGCCGGGACGGCGAAGTTACGGACGGCGGGCATGCGGTTCACTTCCTCGTGGACGGAGACGGGCGTTCAGGCAACACCCGTCCGGGCGGCGGCGTTCCTGAGATCCGTAACGGAACGATACAGCTTTCCTCGGGTTCATCAGACACCATCCCGAACGGCAGAGGCGGAAGCGGGCCGACTCCATGCGGACCTTGCCAACCATATGCTCCGCCGCTGCGGCCCTGACGGTAGTGGCGGGCGGCATCACGGCCACGGCGCAGGATGTGGCTCCCGACCTTCCGGACACCGGCGCGATCCAGCGCGGACGAGCCGTGGTCGTGGGCGCGCAGAGCCGGCAGGTCGGGGGCGAATGCTTCAAGTGCCACGGCATGGACGGGGCCGGCGACGCCGCCGGCGGATACCCGCGGCTGGCCGACCAGGTCTACGAATACCTGTACGACAGCCTGCGCGACTACGCCTCCGGCGTGCGGCGGAGCGACATCATGACCCCGATCGCCGAAGCGCTGACGGAAGACGAGATGCGCGACGTGTCGTTCTACTACGCCGCGATCGAGGACGCGCCCTACGGGGCGCCGCCCGAGGCCGACGGCCATCTCCTGCAGCAGGGCGCGGTGATCGCCGCCGTCGGCGCCGATGAGCAGGGCGTGCAGGCCTGCGTCAACTGCCACGGCCCCGAAGGGGTCGGCCTGCCCCCGACATATCCGTTCCTGGCCGGCCAGGACGCCGGATACCTGGCGGACCAGCTCGAGGCGTGGCGCACCGGGCGCCGGCATGGCGACGGGTTCGCGATCATGGAGCACATCGCGAAGGCCATGACGCAGACGCAGATCCGCGCCGTCAGCCTTTATTACGCGTCGCTCCGGCCGGACCGGGTCACGCCCGAACGCGGTGCGACCGGTGCCGGGATGGTGGCGGTGGGCCGGGATGCGGCCGGCCGGGAGGCAGGACGATGAGGATGGCCTTCGCGCCGCCCGCGCTCTTCTGCCTGCTGGCCCTCGCCACGCCCGACGTTTCGCTGGCCCAGGGCAACCAGGGCGGCGGCACCGATCAGGCCGGACGCAGCTCCGGCCCGAACCAGCAGCAAGGACAGGGCCAGCAGCCGGGCCGGTCCGAAGCGCAGTCGGCCCCGGTCGGCGCCGGCACGACCGACGGCACCACCACCGGCGTCAGCGGCCCGTCCGACCCGGCGACCGAGATCGCCGGCGCGAACGAGCTTCCGCCCCTGCCCCGGCCGGCGCTCTGCGACGCCTACGCGGATACGGACGCCTATCCCTGGTGCATGGCCGTGGTGCTACGCGGCGATGCGGTGCCCGTGCCCGCCCCCGACCCCGGAAACCGGGAGGAAAGCCGATGACCGGCCGCTTCAGCCGCCGCGACCTTCTGAAGACCACGGCGGCCGCCGGCATCGCCGGGCTGCCCGCCTCCGCCCGCGCCCAGGAGCTTCCGGCCGCCGCTCCGCCCGGCGCCGCGCCGGCGCCGCAAGGGGCCGCCGGGGCCGACGAGACGCTGCTGTTCTTCTTCACGACCGAGGAGGCGCGCTTCGTGGAGGCGGCGGTGGACCGCCTGATCCCCCCGGACGAACAATGGCCCGGCGCGGCATGGGCGGGCGTCGTCACCTTCATCGACCAGCAGCTCGCCGGCGCCTATGGCAGCGGCGCCCGCATGTACCTGGAGGGGCCCTGGAAACCCGACGCGCCGCCGCAGCAGGGCTACCAGCTCCGCTACAACCCGGCGGAGCTGTACCGGACCGGCATCCGGGAAGCGCGGGAGTGGATCGCCGGCCGCTTCGGCGCGGAGTTCTGGGAACTGGCCCCGGAGGTCCAGGACCAGGCGCTCTCGGCGCTCGAAAGCGGGGCGGCGGAGCTGCCCTCCCTGCCCTCCCCGGTCTTCTTCGAAACGCTGCTGGCCAACACGGTGGAGGGCTGGTTCGCCGACCCGGCCTATGGCGGCAACCGGGACATGGTGGCCTGGCGCATGGTCGGGTTCCCCGGCGCCTTCGCCCAGTACGTCGATCTGGTGGAGCTCTACGACCGGCCCTACACCCGGCCGCCGATCTCGCTCGCCAACCAGGAGGCGCGGCGCATGCACCTGAAGGGGCACGAGCACGGCTGAGCGCCGGGGAGAGGAACGAGATGGCAGTGCGGATGAAGCCGGTGGACGTGGTCCTCGTCGGCGGCGGGATGACCGCCTCGATCCTGGGCAAGGAGCTTGCCGAGGCCGGGTACAGCGTGACCGCGCTGGAACGGGGCCAGATGCGCAAGACCGTTCCCGACTTCCAGTCGCCCAGCATGCACGACGAGCTGAAGTATTCGGTCCGCCACGCCCTGATGCAGAACCCGAAGGTCCAGACCCTCAGCTTCCGCAACTTCGTGGACCAGCAGGCCCTGCCGATGCGCCAGCTCGGCTCCTTCCTTCCCGGCGAGGGGGTCGGCGGCGCCCTCGTGCACTGGAACGGCCAGACGTGGCGCTTCCAGCCGGAGTGGTTCGTCCTGAAGAGCTGGGTGGAGGAGCGCTACGGCAGCGGCTTCCTGTCCGACGAGGTGACCATCCAGGACTGGGGCATAACCTACGAGGAACTGGAGCCCTACTACACCTACATCGAGAAGATCCTCGGCACCGGCGGCCTGCCGTTCGTCGACGAGACGGGGGAGCTGGTGACGGGCGGGAACCCGTTCGAAGGCCCGCGCAGCGAGCCCTATCCCAACCCGCCCATGAAGCAGTCCCACTCCGGATACCTGTTCGAGCAGGGCGCGCGGGCCCTGGGCTACCAGCCGTTCCCGGTCCCGTCCTCCAACGTGACCCGGCACTACACCAACCCCTATGGCGCCAAGCTGAAGCCCTGCATGTATTGCGGGTTCTGCGAGACCTATGGCTGCGAGCATTTCGCCAAGGCCAGCGCCCAGACCTGCATCCTGCCCTTCGCGCTCGCCAACCCGAACTTCGAGCTGCGCACGGGCTGCTACGTGCTGCGGGTCGAGTGGGACCGCGACGCCAAGCTGGCGACCGGCGTCGTCTATGTCGACGCCAGCGGCCGGGAGGTGGTGCAGCCGGCGGGGATGGTGGTCCTGTGCAGCTTCGCCCACCACAACCCGATCCTGATGCTGCAGTCCGGCATCGGCCGGCCCTACGATCCCAGGACCCGCACCGGCACGGTGGGCCGGAACTACACCTACCAGACCATGAGCGGGCTCGGCGTCTTCTACGACGGCGACAAGCACATCAACCCCTTCATGGGGGCCGGCGCCCTGGGGACCGCGGTCAACGAGTTCAACAACGGCAGCTTCGACCATTCGGAGCTGGGCTTCATAGGCGGCGCCTACATCGCCGCCTACCAGACCACCGGCCGCCCCATCCACCACCACCCCGTCCCCGACGGCACGCCCCGATGGGGCGCCGCGTGGAAGGAGGCGGTGGCCCGCCACTACAACAGCACGGTGTCGCTCACCGTCCACGGCTCCTCCACGCCGCACCCGAACAACTATCTGGGCCTGGACCCGACATACCGGGACGCCTTCGGCCAGCCGCTGGGCATGGTCACCTTCGACTTCCCCTGGAACGACCGCCTGATGAGCCGGTACGTGACCGAGCGGGCGTGGGAGATCGCCGAGGCCATGGGCGGCAAATACGTCTCGGTCGGCTGGCTGGACGACCACTATTCCATCGTGCCCTATCAGACGACGCACAACACCGGCGGCGCGATCATGGGCACGGACCCCGCGACGTCGGTGGTGAACCGCTATCTCCAGTCCTGGGACCTGCACAATCTCTGGGTCATGGGCGCCTGCGTCTTCCCGCAGAACGCCGGCTACAACCCGACGGCGACGGTGGGGGCGCTGACCTACTGGGCGGCGGACGCCATGATCAACCAGTACCTCAAGGACCCCCGTCCGCTGGTCCAGGCGTGAGGGGGCGGGCATGAAGGCCGCAGGTCTCCTCGCCACCGGGCTCGCAGCGGTCCTGGCCACGAGCGCCGTCATGGCCCAGGACTGGGGGCGGACGCCCGCGCCCGACGAGGCCTCCCTCGTCCGCGGGCGCATGATTGCCATCGGCGGCACCTATGGAGAGGCGAGCTGGGCGTGCGTCCAGTGCCACGGGCTGACCGGGGCGGGCGACGGCAGCGGCGCGTTCCCGCGGCTGACGGACCAGTCCGCCTGGTACCTGTTCAAGACGCTCCAGGACTACGCGGCCGGCCTGCGCCCCAACGAGGCCATGCAGGCCGTCGCCCGCCTGCTGACGCGCGAGCAGATGCGCGACGTCGCCGCCTGGTACGCCTCCCTGGAGGACGTGCCCTATCCCGCCGAAGTGCCGGCGCCCAAGCAGGACATGGTCCAGCTGGGTGCCCGCATCGCCACCGCCGGCATCCGCGAGCAGGGTGTGCCCGCCTGCCAGGGCTGCCACGGCCCCATGGGCGTCGGACAGCCGCCCCTGTATCCCTACCTGGCCGGGCAATACGCCCCCTACACCGCCCATCAGCTTCACCTCTGGAAGCAGGGCCGGCGCGACGGCGATCCGATGAACGTGATGGAACTGATCGCCAAGGCCATGACGGACGAGCAGATCGAAGCCGTCGCCGTCTATTTCGCATCCCTTCGCCCGGAGGAGGTGACGCCGGTCGACCTCGGCTTCGGGGACGAAGGCGCGACCGACCGGGAGGCCGCTCCCGGCACCGGCCGTCAGGCGCCGGCCATGGGGGTACTGCAGAATCCGGAGGCCACGACGGATGAGGTCGTCGTCCCCGGCGCCGATCCGGCGATGGGAGATGCGCCGGAACCGGACTTCCCCCTCGGCGTGCTCCGCCCTCCGCTCGAAGAGGGGGAACTGCCGCCGGGGGCCACCGGAGACGCCGACCTCAACACCATGACGACGACCGGCCGGCCGCAGAACGCGGGCGGGGGTCCCGATGATGAGTAGACGGGCCGATGAGGGGTAGCTCATCGCTGGACCGCAAAGAGTGTCGAGAAGCCTTTCCCGCATCCGCTAGGCGGGCACCGGGGCACGCCGCCTCGACCGCCGCCCCGTCCGGGCTGCCCGCATCCGCCACGATCACCTCGTCTCCGCCAGCGCCTGATGCACGTGACGCAGGGGCGTCGCCGTGTCGCGGCAGCCCGTGAAGTCCGACTGCCGCTTGCGCCGGCGGAACCTGACCTAATCCTCCAGCAGGCCGCGGCGCATCGACTCCAGGACAGGGGCGAGCAGGTAGTCGAGCAGGGTGCGCTCGCCCGTCACGATGATCGCCTCGGCCGGCATTCCCGGGTAGAGGTTCGCATCGGGAAGGGTTCCCAGCGATGCCGGGTCGAGCGCGATCCGGGCCTGGTAGAACGGTGCCCCCGTCGTCGCGTCCTCCAGCCGGTCGGCGGAGACCAGGACGACCGAGCCGTCGACCGTCGGCGTCACCCGCTGCTTGAACGCGGTCAGACGCACCTGGGCGGGGAGCCCCGCCCGCACCACGTCGATGTCCTCGGGTGCCACGCGAACGTCGACGACCAGCCGGTCGCGCCGCGGGCTCAGGTCGAGGATCGGCTCCCCCGGGGCGATGATGCCGCCGACCGTATGCAGCTGCAGCCCCACGACAACCCCGTCCTGCGGAGCGCGGACCACAGTGCGCCTCAGCGTGTCCCTGGCGGCGATCAGGCGCTCCTCGACGTCGCCGAGCGCCGCCTGCACGGACTCCAGTTCCTCCGTGACGACGCCCAGTCTTTCGGCCCGCAACTCGGCAATCTCCAGTTCGATCCCGGCGACGCTCTGGCGCAGTTCGGCGATCCTGCCGAGATGTGCGGCGCGGCGGGCCTCGATCCCGGCAGCGGTGCGCTGCAAGGCCAACAGGCGCGGCTTGCGTTCCAGCCCCTTCTCCATCAGTTGGCGGACCCCCGCCAGTTCCTCCTCGATCAGGGCGAGCTGCCGGCTTTCCGCCTTCTCCTGGTCCTCGATGGAAACGAGTTGCACACCGTGCTGGGCTATGCGCTGCCGCAGGATCGCTTCCCTGTCCTGCAGCAGGGCGCGGCGCGCCTCGAACATGGCGGTCTGTGCCCGCATCGCCTGCCGGGCCCGTGCCTCTCCGGCGCGCTCGGTAAGCGCCGCTGGAAAGTCGATCCGCTCGGCGCCGTCGCGTTCGGCGATCAGGCGGGCTGCGCGGGCCAGCGCCTCGTCGCGCCGCCCCTCCAGTCGGGCTACCTCCGTCCGTACCCGGGTATCGTCGAGCCGGACGAGCACGTCTCCGGCCGCGACAATGCTGCCGTCCTGCACCCGGATTTGGGCGACCATCCCGCCCTCCAGATGCTGGACGGTCTTGCGATGGCTGCTCGCCACGACCTCGCCCGCGGCCAGGGCGGCGCTCCGAAGCGGCGCGAGGGCCGCCCATGCGCCGAACCCACCGACCGCCAGCACCAGGGTAGCCATGCCGAGTAGGATCGGTCCGCGGGCGGTGGCGGTCGGGCTTCGAACGGAAACGGGCCGACCCGTCTGCTGGATCCGGATCACGGGGCGTCCTCCGCGGCGGGGCCGGGCGCCCGCTTCGGCTGGAACGACGCAACGTTCATGGCGGTCCCGATCACTCCGGCTCCGGCCGTCCGCTGCCCGGCTGCGGCGGACCGCTGAGGCGCGACCTGCGCCATGATCTCCGCGCGCGGTCCGTACATCTCCATCCGGCCGTCGCGCAGTATCAGCAGTTTGTCGACATGGACAAGGACGCTCGGCCGGTGCGCGATGATGATGGCTGTGATGCCGAGCGCCCGCGCCTGTTCCAGGGCATCTATGAGTGCGCGCTCGCCTTCGGCATCGAGGTTGGCGTTTGGCTCGTCGAGGACGAGCAGCCTCGGATTGCCGTAGAAGGCGCGCGCCAGCCCGAGGCGCTGCCGCTGACCGCCCGACAGCTGGTGCCGGTCGCGACCGATCACCGTGTCGTATCCGAGCGGCAGGCGCAGCACCATCTCGTGGGCGCCTGCCAGCTTGGCCGCGGCGATGACGGCGGCGTCTTCCGCGCCCGGGTCCATGCGGGCGATGACCTGCCGCACGGGGCCGTCCAGCAGGTCGACGTCCTGCGGAAGATAGCCGACGTGACGGCCCAGGTCGGCGCGATCCCAGGTGAACAGGTCCACGCCGTCCAGGCGCGCCTGGCCCGAGGTGGCCGGCCAGAGGCCGACGAGCAGGCGCGCGAGCGACGACTTGCCGGCCGCCGACGGCCCGATCACGCCAAGGCTCTCGCCCGGCGCCAGGCTGAACTGGACGTGTCGGAGCACCGGCACGAGCCCGCCGGGCGCGGTAACCGTCGCGCGCTCGACATCGACCCGTCCTTCCGGGTCCGGCATCCGGGTCGAACTCCGTACCGGCATCGGTGCCGCCAGCCGTTCATTCAGGCGGCGGTTGGCCGCGCGGGCGGCCACGAACGCCTTCCAGGTGCCGACCATCTGCTCGACCGGTGCCAGTGCGCGCGAAAGGATGATCGAGGCGGCGATCATGGCGCCCGGCGTGAGCGCCCGCTGGAGCACCAGATAGGCGCCGACCCCGAGAATCGCGACCTGGAGCGTCGGGCGCAGGAAACGGGTGATCGATGCGCAAAGGCCGGCCCGGTCGCTGGCCGCGGCATGGTCGCGCAGCACGTCCCGGTTCTGCCGCTGCCAGTCTGCGACCAGTTGCGGGAGCATTCCCATGGCCCCGACCGCCTCGGCGCGGCGGACATGCCCGTCGGCTCGGGCGAGCATGGCCGCGTAGCCGGCATTCGCCGCACCCAGCGCCCGGCGGGTGGCCAGTTCGCTGAACAGCGCCATGGCACCGAGCGCGACGGCGCCGAGTGCTGCCACCGCGCCGAGCAGCGGGTGGATCAGGACGATCACGCCGACATAGATCGGCACCCACGGCACGTCGAACAGGTGCACGACGCCGGGTCCGCTCAGGAATCCCCGTAGCGTCGATAGGTCGCGCAGCCCATCCGCGGCCGAGCCGGGATGCAGCGGGGCCACCTCGACCGCGCGCGCGAACAGGACCGGGCTGAGCGTGTTTTGGAACCAGTTGCTGACGCGCACCAGGATGCGCGAGCGGACCGCCTCCAGGATCCCGAACACGGCCAGGGCGCCAACCACTATCAGGGTCAGCATCGCCAGCGTCTCGGTGCTCCGGCTCGTCAGCACCCGGTCGAAGATCTGGAGAGTGTAGAGGGGCACGGCCAACATCAGGAGGTTGGCGCAGAAGCTGAACAGGCCGACCCACATCAGGAGCGGCCGGCATGCAGCCCACGGACTTCGCGCTTCGATCGTCGCCTCCCTCGGCCGCGCCCCATGCGCGATGAAGAATGGGCCCGCCTCTGCGAAGCGGGCCCGGTAAGGGCGGTACCGGCGGCTCAGGCCGCCATGTCGTCGCCGCCCAGTTGCTGCTGCGCCTCGTCGAGCGTCAGACCGGCGAGGGTCAGGGCATCCTCCTCACCGAAGGACAACGTCACGCCCCGGTCGGTTTCGGTCGCGTTCTCCAAGGCTCCCTGGAGATCCTGGCCGTTTGCGAGGATGAGGCGGTCGCCCTCCTCGGCGTCGAAGTCGGCGACGAGATCCTGACCACCCGTGTAGATGAACTCGTCCGCACCGTCGCCGCCGAACAGGATGTCGGTCAGAGCGCTGCCGAGGAGCCGATCGTCCCCTGCCCCGCCGTCGAGCACGGCACCGAAGGCCGTGGGCGCCTCCTGGATCTCGCCGGAGGCGACCGGCAGCACCGGGACGTACTCACGCGGGCCGCCATCGACCTCGCCGTCCGTGCCGTCACCGGCCCCCTCCGGCACGAAGGCGCCGTGCAGGACGATCTCGCGCAGGTCGAGCGGGGTGAGATCGTCCGCGGTGACGCCGTCGGCGAGCGCGGCCGGGTCGCTCAGGTCGTATGTCTCCTCGAAGAAGATCGTGCCGCCCGGGGCGGTCGGGAAGTTTGCGACCTCGCCGCCCGGAGGCGATGTTAGCGGCACGAGGATGGGACCGTAAGTATCGAGACCCTCCGCGAGTTCGATGAAGCCGTCGCCATCATCGTCGGCGAGCAGGGTGGGAGAGACCGAATCGATCGGCTCGCCCGTCCCCGGTCCTTCGGCCGTATCGGCGAACCGGCCGTGGATGTGCTGCGGGTGCGGCTGGCCCGGCTCGAGGCCGTCCGCCACGATGCGCGTGGTCAACGTGTTCTCGTCTTCCATCGTGAGCACGGCCGTGCCGTTGACGCCCGAGCCGTTCAGCGCCTGAAGGTCGGCGAGGAAGACGTTGCCGGTATCTTCGTTGGTGCCGGCGATCAGGACGTCGTTGCCGTCGCCTCCCGACACGCTGAGGTCGCCGGTCATCCCGACCAGGAAATCGTCGCCATCAGTACCGGCGACACCCGGGCCGATCTGCACCGAACTTGTCCGTGCGGTTTCCGCTTGGGCGTCTGTCGTCCGTTCATCTGCCATGTCAACTCTCCGTATACGTATTTGCCGAGGTACGGCGCCACCTAATGGCTTGGAGCGGGCGACGTCGCGGCAGCCTGAACCGCACCGCGTCAAAATAGTTCCTGATCACGTTGTCAGTGATCGATATGAGCAGCCACGGCATTGGAAAAGCGGTATCACAGCCGCTCTTCAGTTTATGTTTTTATCTTTATAAAGGTCCCGATCTACATTATATGATACAATAAGCAACTCTCGTGATCTTTGAACAGGCACTCCACAACCGGAAAAGCCCGGGCGGCTTGCAGCAGGGCCTGCACATTGAAGCTGAGCCGGTCGGAGCGAGCCGGCTTTTCTGACGTGCGGCTACGGCCGAGGAACTCGCCCGACCCTGAGGGTTCGTTTTCCCTCGTCCGCGGCCGGATGACCGTCATCGGCGGCACCTATGGAGAGGCGAACTGGGCGTGCGTCCAGTGCCGCGGACTGACCGGAGCGGGCGACGGCAGCGGCGCGTTCCCGCGGCTGACGGGCCAGTCCGCCTGGTACCTGTTCAAGACGCTCCAGGACTACGCGGCGGGCCTGCGCCCCAACGAGGCCATGCAGGCCGTCGCCGGCCTGCTGACGTGCGAGCAGATGCGCGACGTCGCCACCTGGTACGCTTCCCTGGAGGACGTGCCCTATCCCGCCGAAGTGCCGGAGCCCAAGCAGGACATGGTTCAACTGGGCGCCCCCATCGCCACCGCCGGCATCCGCGAGCAGGGCGTGCCCGCCTGCCAGGGCTGCCACGGGCCCATGGGCGTCGGACAGCCGCCCCTGTACCCCTACTTGGCCGGCCATGGGCGTGGCCCAGGACCCGTAGGCCACGGCGGATACGCAGGTCGTGGCCGGGCGCAGATCCGGCGATGCGCAGCCTGCCGGACACGGGCCGGGGCCCCGGGGAACGATAGGCCGCACGAAGCGCGGCGGGTCCATGCCCTCAGGCGCGGCCCGCCGCGTCCGCCAGCACCTGCCGGATGCCCTCGGCGACCATGTCGGGATGGTCCTCGGGCGTGAAGTGCTTGCCCGACGGGATGGGATGGAGGGGTGCGGACAGGTCCCGCGCGAAGCGCTCGCCGTAGCGTATCTTCTGGAACCGGTCGGCGGCCCCCCAAACGATCCGGGCCGGGACCCGCAACCGCTTCAGGTCGCCCGCGACGGCCAGCGTGTCCTCGACATCGAAGGACCGGATCTGCCGTACGAATCCGGCGGGGCCTTCGCCCCCGGCATAGGGGAGCCAATGCACCCGCATCGCCTCCTTGGCGCGCGAGGCGTCGTCGTGGCCGCGGGCGAACAGCGTGGCCAGGACCGGCTTCAGCGCGGCGGGCGGCAGGCGGCGCAGGACGCCGCCGGCCAGGCGCAGCGCCTTGACGGCGGGAACGGGCCAGGAGTCGTAGCCGACGGCATTGGTCAGGAAAAGTCCCGCGCAGAGGTCCGGCCGGCGGACAGCCAGGATCTGCACCACTCCGCCGCCGATATCGTGACCGGCCAGCACGGCCTTCCCGATCCCCAGCGCGTCGAGGAAGGCGGCCAGGTAGTCCGCCTGGCGCGCCACCGAGATGACCCGGCCGCGGCCTTCCGCAATGGAGGCGCCGTACCCGACCATTTCCCAGGCCAGGCAGCGCGCGCCGGATATCCGCGGCACGACGTGGCGCCAGAGCGCCGGCGAGGTCGGTATCCCGTGCACCAGCACCACGGGGGCGCCCTCGCCCTCCTCGATCCAGCGCATCGCGATCCCGTCGACGGCGAGGGTCCGGGACTGCATGCCTCCCCCTATCGCCGCATCAGGCTCTCGAGCGCGCGCAGCGCCTCCGGTGCCACGAGGCCGAGCGTGGCGAAATGCATCAGGGCGTCCGTGACGCAGTAGGGGCACCAAGCCTCGTCCACATAGGGCATCTGATGGAACAGGTACTTGGCCGCGACGGCCGCCTGCGGGGCCGAGACGGCGGCCGCCAGCAGCGGCAGCCAGGGCCGCGTGCGCGCCCGGCCCGGCGGCCCGGCCGCGGCCAGGGCCAGGTTGACGGCATGGGCCACCAGCGTGATCGGGCCGTCCGGCATGCCGTACCCGAACGCCTCCTCGGACGCATTGACCTTGTCGGAGTGGAAATGCGGCCAGCGCGTGGGCGGGTCGGGAAGGTGCCGGATGACGCCGGTCTGGTACAGGGCGACGATCCCCATGCTGGCGATGCCGGCCAGCGACACCGCCACGGTCGCGCGGCGGAGCCGCATGTCGCGGCCCCGGTCGTGCTGCATGCGCCGTTGCAGCCGCCGCGGCGGCATGTCGCCGCTGAGCGTCTCGCGAAGCAGGGTCTGCGCAGTCATCTCGCGTCCTTTTCTGGCTCCGGTTCTGGCTCTGGCCCGTAAGCCCGCCGCGCGGGGAGCGCTCCGGCAGGGCAAGGCTCGTGGTATTCAACAGGCGTTCCCGGGCCGGTTCCCGCTGCCAGGACTATTCGCCGGCGGCCAGCGCCCTGCGGCAAAGCTCGGCCAGGTCCTCGCAGGCCGTCGTATGGCCGTCGGCGGCCGCGTAGAACGCGAACGCCACCGACGGGAGATCCGGAAGGCCCAGGCGCCCGGCCACGTCCGCGAGGCCGGCCCCGAGCATGTGCTTCGTGCGGACGGTCACGCCCAGGCCGGCAAGGGCGGCGGAGCGCAGGCCCGAGAGGCTGGGGCTGGTGAACGACAGCTTGTAGGTCCTTCCCGCGGCCCCGAGGGCGTCGAGGGCGGCCGAGCGGAAGGTGCAGGGCGCCTCGAAAAGGGCGAGCCGCAGGGGGTCCGTCGGCCCGTCGGAACCGGCGTCCCGGCCGATCCACAGCATCGGAAGCTCGACGAGCACGTCGCGCGCTAGCGGATCGTCCCGGCGTATGGCGACCGCCAGGTCCAGCTCGCCCCCGTGCACGGCCTCGATGAGCTTCGCGGACCGGTCGACCCGGAGGACTAGGTCCACGCCGGGGTGCTCGAGCGAGAAGCGCCGCAGCACGTCGGGAAGCGCGGCCTCGGCGAAATCCTGCGTCGTCCCGAAACGCAGCGGTGCCGAGGGGGCGGATGCCGGCCGGAAAGCCTGCACCGCCTCGTCGTTGGCCTGGACCAGCCGCCGCGCCAAGCCCAGGAGCCGCTCGCCCGGCAGCGTGAGCGCCACCTCCCGATTGTTCCTGCGCAGGACCTTCGCCCCGATCTCCGCCTCCAGCCGCTGGATCTGGAGGCTTATGGCGGATGGGGACCTTCCGACGAGGCCGGCGGTCTCCGCGAAGCTGTGCCCGCCGGCGATCAGCAGGAACGCGCGAAGCGTGCCGATGTCGAGGTTGCGGATCATTGGATTAACATAATTGAACTATTCGATCAGGTAAATTCGTTTTCCTGAACCATGACCCCGTCCTACCCTGGCCTCCTCATCAACGGAGGGTGCAACCATGCCGATCCTGAACGTCAAAGTCTCAGCAGCCGCATCGCCCGAGCTGTCCGCGGCCATCGCCGACGGGCTGGTCGGGCTGACGGCCGGAATCCTGAAGAAGAACCCGGCCATCACCGCGGTGGCGCTCGAGTACACGGCGCCGGAACATTGGATCGTGGGCGGCAGGAGCCTTGCCGACCAGGGCAAGGCAAGCTTCTGGCTGGACATCAAGGTGGTGGAAGGGACGAACACCAAGGACCAGAAGGAGCAGTACCTGTCGGAGGTGTACGGCTTCATGCGCGGCGTCCTGGGCGACCTGCACGAGGAGAGCTACGCCCTCGTCCACGAGGTCCGCGCCGACGCCTACGGGTTCGGCGGCCTGACGCAGGAGCACCGCTACATCGCGGGCAAGCTCCGCGACCGGGCCGCGGCCTGATCCCGCGATCCGGACCCGCGACTTCGGCACTTCCGGCCTGTTGGCGGGGTGTATGCGCCGCCCGGACCCGACGGACGGCGCTCCGAAGGATCGAAACCCGGGAGCCGGACGCGGCATGACGGCCTACATCCCCTATTGCGGAAGCCCGCCGGTTCCAGGCGAACTGATGGGCGCCTGGAACCTGGACCCCTGGCTGCTCGCGGGTCTGGGCGCCGCGATGCTCGGCTACGGCCTGGGTGCCGCCCGCGCGCGGGATGTCGGGGCACTCCGCGCCGGCGCTTTCGCGGTCGGCTGGCTGCTGGTGGCGGCATGCCTGGTGTCGCCGCTGTGCAACCTGACCGTCGCCCTGTTCTCCGCCCGCGTGGCCCAACACATGCTGTTGACGCTGGTCGCGGCCCCGCTGGTGGTCCTCGGCCGCCCGGAGCGGGCGTTCGCCGCCTTGCTGGGCGGCGTTCGGATCGGGCGCCTGCCGGGCCTGGCCTGGGTCGGTCCCGCGGCCTTCGCGGTCCTGCTGTGGTTCTGGCATCTGCCGGTGCCCTACGACGCGACGCTCCGGAGCGACGGCGCCTACTGGGCGATGCATCTCAGCCTGTTCGGCGCGGCGCTCCTGCTGTGGCGCGTGCTGCTGCCGGACGGGGCTGCGCCGGCGCTGGTGGCGGTCGGGGCCGGGTTCCTGACCTCCCTCCAGATGGGACTGCTGGGCGCGTTCCTGACCCTGGCGGGCGGCGCCTGGTACGAGAGCCACGAGGCGACGAGCTGGCCCTGGGGGCTGTCGCCACTGGCCGACCAGCAGTTGGGCGGGCTGATCATGTGGGTGCCGGGCTGCGCCGTGTTCCTCGTCGCCGGGCTCGCGGGCGTTGCGTCGCTGCTCTCTCGGCTGGAGCGCCGCGGCGATCCGGTTCAGTCCAGGCCGTAGAGATAGGCGGCGATGTCGCGGGCGTGCTCTGGCGTGACGCCCAGGTCCGGCATCGCGCTCAGCGGGTCCACCTCCTGCGGGTCCATCAGCCAGCGGATCATGTTCTCAGGCCGGTTCGGCAGCACGCCGGCGATGTAGCGGCGCGTGGCCATGCCCTCCAGGGGCGGGCCGACATGGACGCTGGCGCCGACGATGCCCGGGACGACGTGGCAGGTCGTGCAGGCGTACTGGCGCAGCGCCTTCTGTCCGGTCTCGGCATCGCCGAGCAGCTCGCGCCCCTCGTCCGGGGCATCCTGCGCACCGGCCAAGCCCGGCCCGGCCGCCAGAAGCGCGGCCGCAAGGAGCACGCGGGCCCGCCCGGTCATGGCGCCCCCCATCGGCTGGACAGCTGCGGGGCGGGTTGCGGCCCGGCGAGGCCGCCCTGTTCCACCATCGCCCTGTAGCGTACCGGCGCGATCGTCGGCAGGTGCATGACGAAAGCCGTCACGGCCCACATCTCTTCCGGGCTCATGCGGAACTTCCAGGCCGGCATTCCGCTCATCTTCACGCCGTTCTCGACGATCCAGAAGATCTCCTCCGGGCTCCAGTTCCGCGCGCTGTGCGCCAGGTTGGCCGGCAGCGGCGTCATGCCCAGGGCGAAGGGCTGCGGCGCCACGCCGGGCGCCCCGTGGCACTGGACGCAGTGCACCTGGTAATGGTCGAAGCCCGTCTCCAGCAGCTCCGGGTCGTCGAGGTCGACCGGCACGGCCTCGGGCGCGCGGATCGCCACCGAGCGCCGCAGCGCCACGTCGAAGATCCAGTAGACCGGCCGCGTATGCTGGGCGATCGCCGAGATATCGTAGATCCCGGAATAGACGAAGGCCAGGCCGCCGGCCGCGCCGAGGGCCGCCAGCCCGACGACGAACAGGAATGCCTTGCGCACGGTGCTGCGGGCCGGCATCGCTCAGCCACCCTCGAGGGAATAGAGGAAGGCCGCGATGTCCGTCGCCTCCCGCTCGCTGAGCCCCAGGTCGGGCATCGCCGTGCGCGGGTCGATCGCGGGCGGGTCCATCAGCCAGCGCACCATGTTCTCCGGCAGGTTGGGCAGGACGCCGGCGATGTAGACCTGGCTCGACAGCGCGTTCAGCGGCGGCCCCACATTGGCGTCCGGGCCGCGCACGCCGTCGATGCGGTGGCATGCGCCGCAGCCATGGGCCCGGACCAGGAAGTGGCCGGCCTCGGGGTCGCCGCCCGGCACCGTCATGGCCGCGTCGTAGGCGCCGCCCTCGCCGCAGCCGGCCAGCAGCGACAGGGCGAGGAGCAGCGTTCCCGCGGTGGTTCCGCCTTTCGTCGTCGTTTCCATGCTTTGGTAACGGCTGGCCGCGCCGGACGTCCCGTTCATCGCACGCACGGGTCCAGGATGAAGTTCGGAATCCCCTCGACCGCGATCCCGGCCAGGCTCAACGCCGCGATCATCATGCCGGCGAAGGCCATGAAGCGGCTGCGCGCCGCCGGGCCGCCCTCCGGCCCCGGCCAGCCGCGGCCGGCGCGCCGCCAGTTCCGCCACGACAGCAGCAGCGCCGCCGCCGCGAGCGCCAGCGCCACCGCCGTGACCAGATGCAGCCACGCGCCGTCCCCGGCCTCGCACAGGGCCGGGACCAGCGCGTAGCTGACGTTCTGGTGCAGCGCCCAGGCCGCCGGCCCGATCCCCCAGCCGAGCCAAAGCCATGCGGCGGAACGCCCCCGGAAGGGGGGCTCCCCGTCGTGCGTGTCGCCGTCGCGCGGTGGTGCCATCGGACGCTCCCTCACAGCAGGCGCGGGGCCCAGTAGAGGGTGAGGTAGAACGGCACCCAGGCGGCGGACACGAAGTACCAGTACAGCGTGTCGACCACGACGGCGAGCTGCCGTTCCGGATTGAAATAGCCCCTGATCGCCAGGACGAGGACCACCGCGGTCCCGACGATGGCCGAGGCGATATGGGTAAAGTGGAAGCCGGTGATGGTCCAGACGATCGAGCCGTAGGCGTGGTCGCTCCACTTGAACCCGAAGAGCTGCATCTCCCGCCAGCGCAGGGCCAGGACCGTGCAGTGGAACAGCAGACTGAGCGACAGCCCCGCGATCAGGACGGCGCGGTTGTCGCGATTCAGGCCCCAGCTCGCCCACCACATCGTCACCATGCTCGCCAGCAGCAGGGCGAGGTTGACGCTCGGCCAGAGCAGCGGCGGCGGCTCGATCCCGGCCGGCGGCCAGGCCTCCGCGCTGCGCATCAGGTAGAAGTAGCTGACGATGAACGCGCTCACCACGGTCAGCTCGATCATGATCAGCCACAGCACGCCCCACCACAGCGGGTGGCGGTTGGCTGCGAAGCGGCTGAAGCCGGCGACGTCGACGGTGCTTCGGGTGTCCATCCCTCAGTCCTCCCGCCAGGGCCGCCGCGGCCAGAGCCAGCCGACGAAGCTGAAGAAGGCCAGGAAGAAGCCGATCACGAAGAAGATCGGGCTGACCAGGATGCCGATGAACCCAGTGGAGGCGGCCACCGCCGAGACGAAGGGCCAGATCGTCGGTCCGGGCAGGACCTGCACCGATTGCGGCTCGGCGTCGAGGATGCTGGTCACCACCATCTCCCGCCGGTCGCTGCGCAGGCCGATCACGACCTCGCGTCGGCCGGCCTCGCGCTCCTGCCACAGCGGATACCGCCCGTGGACGACCGCGACGTGGCGGTGGTTGTAGGGGGCCGGCGGGGAGCTGGTCCGCCATTCCAGGGTCGGCGCCCCCCAGGGATCGTCGCCGGCCGGGCGGCCGCGCCGCATGCTGACCCAGAAGTTGAAGGCCGTGAGCAGGAAGCCGAGCGCAAGCACGACGGAACCGGCGGTCGCCAGCAGGTTCATGCCCTCCCAGCCCAGCCCGTCGATATAGGTGTAGATGCGCCGCGGCATGCCCTCCATGCCGAGCTGGTGCATCGGGAAGAAGGTCAGGTTGAAGCCGAGGAAGGCAAGCCAGAAGCTCCACTTTCCCAGCCGCTCGCTCATCAGCCTCCCGGTCATCTTCGGGTACCAGTAGTACAGCCCGCCGATCAGCGGGAAGACGGCCCCGCCGATCAGCACGTAGTGGAAATGGGCGACCAGGAAGAATGTCCCGTGGACCTGCAGGTCGAACGGGATCGAGGCCACCATGACGCCGGTCAGCCCGCCGATCACGAAGATCACGAAGAAGCCCAGCACCCATAGCATCGGCGTCGCCAGCCGGATCTTCGCGCCCCACAGGCTCGCCAGCCAGCAGAACACCTGCACGCCGTTGGGGATCGCGATCATCGCGCTTGCCGCCATGAAGAAGCTGAGCCCGAGCTGCGGCAGGCCGGTCGCGAACATGTGGTGCACCCACAGCCCGAAGCTGATGAAGCCGGTCGCCACCAGCGAGACGACCAGCGCCGTGTAGCCGAAGATCGGCCGGCCGGTGAAGGTCGTGATGACGCTGGAGATCACGCCCAGGGCCGGCACCAGGATGATGTAGACCTCGGGATGGCCGAAGAACCAGAACAGGTGCTGCCACAGCAGCGGCTCGCCCCCGGCCTCGACGATGAAGAACTTCGTGTCCACCAGCCGGTCCAGGATCAGCAGCAGGCTGGCGACGATGATCGTCGGCATCGCGAACAGGATCATGAACGCCATCACCAGGACCGACCACACGAACAGCGGCATCCGGTTCAGCGACATGCCGGGCGCGCGCAGCTTGAGGATCGTGACGATCAGCTCGACCGCCGCGGTCAGGGCCGAGACCTCGATGAAGGTGATCATCGTCGTCCAGATGCCGACGCCGAGGCCCGGCGAGAACTCCTTGTTCGCCAGCGGCACGTAGTTGAACCAGCCGGCCGCCGGTGCCAGGCCGACGAACAGCGAGCCGAAGAAGGCGACCCCGCCGATCAGGTAGACGTAGTAGCCGAAGGCGTTCAGGCGCGGGAACGCCATGTCCCGCGAGCCGATCATCATCGGCGCCATGAAGATCGCGAACCCCTCCACCACCGGGATCGCGAACAGGAACATCATCGTCGTGCCGTGGGTGGTCACGATCTGGTTGTACAGCTCCGGCCCGAGCAGGGAGTTCTCCGGCACCGCGAGCTGCAGGCGTATCAGCAGGCCGAGCGCGCCGGCCAGCAGGAAGAACACGAAGGCGGTGACGATGAACCGGCGGCCGATGATCCGCTGGTTGACCGGCATGAACCAGCCGACCGGCCCCGACGGCGACCGCCATGTCTCCTCCAGCCGGCGGGTCTCCTCGGGGTCGTCGCGGACGGCCGGCGCCCCCGGGTCGAACGTCCTGTCCGTCAGGGTCATTCCAGCTGCTCCAGATAGGCCAGCAGCGCGTGCAGGTCGGGCGGGTCGAGGGCGAAGCCCGGCATCAGGTTGCCGGGCTTGATGCTCTGCGGGTCGGCGATCCAGCCGCCCAGATGGCCGCGCGTGTTCGGGATCGTCGCCGCCGCCAGCGTGCGCCGGCCGGCGAGATGGGTGAGGTCGGGGCCTTGCCCGCCCCTGGCGGCGGTGCCGCGGACCGTATGGCAGCGCGCGCAGGACTGCTGGAACACCTCGCGCCCGCGCCGTGCGAGCGCGCCTTCGGGCTCCGCGGCCGGACGGGCTTGGTGGGCCAGCCAGGCCTCGAACTCCGCCGGCTCCGTCGCGACGACCAGGAAGCCCATCAGCGCGTGCTGCACGCCGCACAGCTCCGCGCACTGCCCGCGATAGGTCCCGGCCTCTCCCGGGGCGAACCACAGCTCGTTCACTTGGCCGGGGATCATGTCGGTCTTCCCGTCGAGGTTCGGGACCCAGAAGCTGTGGATCACGTTGTCGGACAGGAGCAGCAGCCGCACCATGCGGCCCACCGGCAGGTGGATCTCGTTGGCGGTGGTCGCGATCAGCCCGCCCTGCGCGTCCCGGTAGCGCACCTCCCACCACCAGAGCTTGCCGGCCACCTCCACGGTGACGTCCGGCGGTGTTGGCCGCGCGCCGGTCTCGCGGCCGATCCACAGGCCGGACACGACGATGCCGAGGATCGCGACCGCCGGGGCGACGATGCCGCCGGAGACCACCAGCGCCCACCGCCGGCTCTCCGGCAGGGGCCGCGCGCCTTGCGCACCGCGCCCGCGCAGGAGCCCGACTGCGAGGACCAGGACGACGACGGCCAAGACCACGGCCGACACGCCGAGGAACCACCACCACAGCTGCGCGATCAGCGCCGCGTCGGGGCTCTTCGGGTTCAGGGCGGACTGGCTGCCGTCGCTAGCACAGCCGGCCAGCAGCGCGCCGGCTGCGGCGAGCCGGGCGGCCGCTTGCGCCGTCCTGCGGCGGCCGGACGGGCCGAACGGGCTTGGCGTGGCGGTCATCCCAGTGCAAACGACCGGGGGCCGCCGCGGTTCCGTGTCTCTGGTCCGAGGCTCCGGTTGCGTGCCTCGCGCCGCCTACATCACGGCGTATTTGGCGTAGGCGTCGGCCAGGCTCCGGCCGGCGAGGATCTCCTCGCGCACGCTGCGCTCCAGCCGGTTCTTGGCGACCGCCTTCGGGATGATCTCCCGCTCGGCCTCGTGCGGGATGACGCAGACGCCGTCGCCGTCGCCGAAGATCAGGTCGCCCGGCCTGACGCGCACCTCCCCGATCCTGATCGAGCAGCGGTAGTCGACGACGTTGTGCCGGCGCTGCAGGCCGTAGGCGTAGGTGCCCTGGGCGAAGACCGGCAGGCCCAGCTCGAGGACGCGGCCGGCGTCGCGGATGCTGCCGTTGATGACTGCGCCGGCGGCACCCAGGGCCAGCGCCCGCATGCTCAGGAACTCGCCGAAGCGCGCGGCGTGGATCGGCCCGCCGCTCGCGATGTACACCTCGTTCGGGCGAAGCGCGTCGATCGATTCGAACAGCAGCCCGAAGGGCTTGGCATCGAACCGCACCGGGACGCCGTAGGGAACCGGCGGTTCGTCCTGCACCGGCATCGCGCGCCCGACCAGGACCAGGTCGCTGCGCACCGGGCGGATTTCGGGAGGCAGCATCGGGTGCAGGAAGCCCAGCTGCTCCATCACGTCGCTCACCGGGCAGGTCGAAAGCTCGGTCCGCATCAGCGCGAACAGCTCCTCGTCAGTGCTCCACTCCAACATGTCTCGGTTCTCCATGCTACGTTGTGGACCGCGGGTGCCGCGGTCGGCTCAAGTCACCTTGGGGGGCCCGTCGCGATACGGCAGGAGGCCGGCATAGACCGCGGACAGCGTCGGCGTTGGGATGGCGTGCCGCTCGCCGAGCCGGACGGCATGGCCGTGCAGCGTCTCGAGTTCCAGGCGCCTGCCCTGCATCAGGTCGTGATAGAGCGAGGTGTAGCTGATCGGCGCGACCGACCCGAGGAAGGCCGCGCAGCGTTCCGCCACCCCCTCGTCCAGGCCGGCCGCCTCGGCCCGCGCCAGCGCCAGCAGCTCGTCGATCTGGCGCTGCCACAGGCGGCGCAGTTCCGGCACCTCCCGAACCGCCTGCGCCGGCATCCGCGTCAGCGCGGTCGCGCCGGCGAAGGCGGTCAGGAACACGTATTTCTCCCACAGCGAGCGGCGGATGTCCGGGACGACGTCCACCCGGATGCCGGCCGCCGCCCCGGCCTCGGCGAAAGCCGGCAGGCGTCCCGGAGCCGTGCCGCCGAACTCGCCGCAGACGATGCGGGCGAGCTGCTGGTGGGCGATCACGCCGGGGGCGGCGATGTGGACGAAGGCATAGGCGATGCCGCCGACCGCACGGCCGGCACCGAGGATGCGTGCCAGCTTGTCCTCGTTGTCGACGCCGTTCTGCAGCGACAGCACGCCGGTGCCGGGGCCGAGCACCGGCCGGACCAGCTCGGCCGCATCCTCGGTGTCGAACGACTTCACGCAGAACAGGACGAGGTCGGCGGGCGGTTGCCCGTCCAGCGTCGCGACGGCCGGCGCGTCGACGGTCCAGTCGCCGTCGACCTCCGAGCTGACGCGCAGCCCGTTCTCCCGGATCGCCCGGAGGTGTTCCCCCCGGGCGACGAAGACGACGTCGTGGCCGGCCCTGGCGAGCTTCGCGCCGAAATAGCCGCCGATGCCGCCGCTGCCCATGATGACGATCCGCATCGCATCCATCCGTCCAGTGAACCGAAGTCCCGGATGCTCTCACCGCGGCGAGGCGCCCGTCCACCCGGTCCCGCCGCCCCCCAGCCCCGCCCTCAACGGGCGGCGAAGGCCATGTCCTGCTCGGGCATCCGGGCGTGGCGGTTCTCGCGGAAGGGCAGGCCCAGATGGTCCCTGAGCGTGGCGCCGCGCAGGGCCATGTCGTGGTACCCGCGCGCCGCCAGCACCGGCAGCACGTGCTCCACGAAGTCGTCCAGGCCGGAGCCCACGACCGGAAGCCCCAGCATGAAGCCGTCGGCCGCCCCGCCCTCGACCCAGCGGATCAGCTCGTCCGCGACCTTCTCCCCGGTCCCGATCAGCCCTTCCGACGTGCCGATGTGCACGCGCCGCGTCGCGGCCTCGAGCGCGACCTCGCGCAAGGTCATGCCGCGCTCGCGGGCGAGCCGCTTGATGTTGTCGGTCGTGGACTGGAAGCCGTCCTTGCCGAGGTTGCCCAGGTCGGGGAAGGGGCCGTCGAGCGGATAGGCGCTGAAATCGTGCTGCTCGAAGAAATGGCCGAGATAGGCCAGCGCGTCGTCGATCGACATCAGGTCGCGGATCTCGATGTACTTCCTTTCCGCCTCCTGCTCGGTGGCGCCGACGATCGGGCCGATGCCGGGGAAGATCTTGACGTCGTCCGGGCGCCGGCCATGGGCCACGGCGCTGTCCTTGACCCGGCGGTAGAAGGTGCGGCATTCCTCGAAGGTCCCGCCGTTGCTGAACACGGCGTCCGCGTGCCGGCCGGCTACGCGGATGCCCTCGTCCGAGGACCCGGCCAGGAACACCACCGGCTGGCCCTGGGCCGAGCGCGCGATGTTGAGCGGGCCCTCGACCGAGAAGAAGCGGCCCTTGTGGTCCAGCCGGTGCATCTTGGCCGGATCGAAGAAGCGCCCGGTCGCGCGGTCGCGCAGGAAGGCGTCGTCTTCCCAGCTGTCCCACAGCCCCTTGATCACCTCGAGATACTCCTCGGCGATCTCGTAGCGCAGGGTGTGGTCGGGATGGGCCCGGCTGTAGTTCTTGCCGGCCCCTTCCAGCGCCGAGGTCACGGCGTTCCATCCGGCCCGGCCGCCGCTCAGCGCATCGACCGAGGCGAGCTGCCGGGCGGCCGTGAAGGGGTCGCTGTAGGAGGTCGACACCGTGCCCGCGAGGCCGATCTTCGAGGTCATCGTGGCCAGGGCCGACAGGAGCGCGATCGGCTCGAACCGGTTCAGGAAGTGCGGGACCGACTTCTCGTGGATGTACAGCCCGTCGGCGATGAACACGAAGTCGATGCCGGCGGCTTCGGCC
>NZ_DASYHS010000064.1:0-11808 GCF_035998295.1 Arenibaculum sp.
TGCGCCTATCTGCGCCGGCCGAAGCCGCCCGACGGCAACGCCGCGACGCTCGGCCGGCTGATGCCGCGCCGCCACGGCGACGCGCGCGACTGGCTCGGCGGGCCGTTCGCCGAGACCATGGGCGTGGCGCTCGCCTTCGACTTCCTCGCCCATTGGGAGGCCGGGATACGCCCGGCGCTGGCGGGCCGGCGCTTCGTGGTCTGCGACCGCTACGACGTCTGCTTCGCGGCCTATCTCCACGCCGTGGGCAGCGCGTTTCCGTGCGGCGAGCTGTTCGCCACCCTGCCCAGGCCCGACCTCGCGATCCACGTCGTCCTGGCGCCGGAGACGCTCGCCGCGCGCCAGGGCGCGCGCGGGGCCGCGGACGACGAGCATCCGGCACTCTCGGCGGCGCTGTCGCGCGCCTATGCCGACCTGCTGCCGCAATACGCCCCGCGCCACGCCGTCGTCGCCAATGACGGCGCCCTCGAAGACACGCTGTCCCGGGTCGCGGCCCTGGTCCGCGACGCCGGGCGCCGGCCGTGAGGAGGAAGCATCCATGACCGAGCACGCCGACCGCCTGGCTGCGATCGTCGAGCCGCTGCACGCCCTCGACTGGAACGACGCCGCCGCTGCCAAGCACCTCACCGGCGAGGTCCTGCGCGCGGCGGCCGGCGAGCCCGGCCTGCTCGCCGGCCTCGTCCGCGGGCTGCGCGACCGGTCCGACCTCCAAGCACTCGGCGACCACGACGTCGACTACGGCTTCACGAAGTTCGTGCTGCATCGCGGGCGCGACGACCGGTTCCGGCTGCGCCTGCACGTGATGCATCCCGGCACCCCCGACATCCCGCACAGCCACCGCGCCAGCTTCGCGAGCCTGATCCTGGGCGGCAGCTACCGCCACACCGTGTTCGCGCCCTTCGACACCGGCGGCGACCTGCCGGGCCCGGACGCGCTGCGGGCGGTGTTCAGCGGCGACCTCGACCCCGGCGACCACTACGTGCTCCACCACTCCGTGATCCACACGCTGCGGGTCGACGGGCGGCCGTGCCTCAGCCTGATGCTGCGCGGGCCGGTCGAGAAGCCGCGCGCGGTCGTCGTCGACCGGGAGCGCGGCCGGTCCTGGTACCAGGTCTCGGCCGCCGCCTCCGGCGAGGACGCCGAGCGGCTGAAGGCGAGCTTCCGGCCGCTCGACGAGGCCGACCTCGCCGCGGCCCTGGCCCTGATCGAGGAGGCCGGACATGGGCGCTGAGACGGGAGCGCAGCCGGGCTGGCCGGAGATCGAGGCCGAGACCGGGCTCGGGGCAGACGCGCTGCGCGCGGGCCTGGAGGGCCGGCCGCACCTCGCCGCCTGGGTCGCGGGCTCGCTGGTCGAGGGGCTCGGCACGCCGAACAGCGACGTCGACGTCTTCGTCCTGGTGCCGGGGCACGAAGGCGGGGCCACCCGTGTCAACGACGACTACCGGGTCGACGTCCGCTTCGCCGCCGCCCGCCGCGTCGACTACGAGCTGTGGTCCCTCGACACCGTGGACGCGATGGCCGCCAAGTTCGCCGCGCTGCCGCTGGAGGACCCGGAGAGCAACGTCTGCGACGCGCTGTCCGAGCATGAGGTTCTGTTCATGACCCGGCTGCACCTCTCGCTGCCGCTGGCACCCAGGGAGACCGCCGAGGAGACGGTCCGCGCGCTGCGGTCGCGCTTCGATCGCGACCGGCTGGTCGCCTACCTGGTCGAGAACCGCCGGCACTACGTGGACGACGCCTTCGACGATGCGGTCGGCTTCTGCCTTGCCGGCGACTTCGCCTCGGCGGCGCTCAGGGCCCGCGACACGGCCGAGTTCGCGGTCGACCTGCTGCTGCACGACCGCGGGCTCCTCAACGTGCGCCACAAGTACCGGCGCGCGATCTTCGACCGGGCCCGGGCGTCCTGGCCCGACCTCGGCCCCGCCTACGAGCGGTACTGGGCGCTGTCGTCGGGGATACCGGCGACGGCGGCAGGCCAGCAGGACTTCGTGGCCCGCTCGCTCGACTTCGTCGAACGGATCGTGACCCACGTCCAGGACCGGAGGGCGGCATCGTGACCGGGGCCATGCGCATCGATGCCGCGTCGCATCCCCGCCGGGGCTTCCACGTGCGGCGCAGGCGCGTCGGCGACCGGGTGTTCCTGCTGTTCGGCACCGCGATCCATCCGCTCGACGGGCTGGCGCTCGCGGTCTGGGACCTGTGCGACGGCCGCACCGCGGTCGGCGAGATCGTCCTGCGCTGCGCGGCGCTGAACCCGGCGCTCGACGTCGCGGCCGTCGCCCAGCGCGTCGTCGAGGTGCTGTCCGGCTTCGAGGCCCATGGCCTGACCTGGCGCGACTTCACCGGCGCCGGCGCGCCCCCGGCTCCCGCGCCGGCGTGGGGGGCGGTCCTCCAGCTCTTCCACGAGCATGCCGACCGCGACTGGCGCGAGGGCGTGCCGCAGGAGGAGCAGGCGCGGATCGTCGCGCGGTTCGTGCGCATCCTCTACGAGTTCGACGCCTCCGCCCGCGGCCACGCGCTCGAGCCGGCGGACGAGCAGGCCTTCCGGGAGCGGATGCTGGCATGCGCCCGCGAGCGTCCGGCGGACTTCGCGGCCGCGGTCCGCGACCTCTGCGCCCTGCGCTATTGGAAGTACCGCAGGGACGAGTACAAGATCGTGATCGTGACCGAGCGCTCGGTCTACAGCGGCGACCTCGATCATCGGCGATGAGGGCGGGCGTTGCGGCGTGTCGGGGCTCGTTCCGTCTTGTTGCGGTCCGTGATCGCTGATAATTCCCCTGGTCGCTGCCATGCGGCAGCGCGCCCGTTGCTGGCCGAGGGCATGGCCGATGCCGTCGGCCGTCGCGCGGGCTCCGGGAAGCCTCACCAGCGGCGCTCCGAGGGCGGGTGCCGGGTCACATGGAGGACGCAGGCGTGACGTTGCGCAACTTCTTACGGTGGTCGGCGGTTCCCGCGGCTTTCGCCGCGTTCCTTCTGGGCGGCCCTGCCTCGCTGGGCGGCCCGGCCTCGGCCGCCGAGGTCGGGAGCATCGCCGTGCTCGTGCCCGAGCAGGGCACGGATTTCGGCTGGAACCAGCAGGGCGTCGACGCGGCGCGCCAGGTCGCCGAGGACATGGGCCTGGAGTTCGTCGCGGCCGAGGGCCTCGGCTACGGCGACGTCCGGCCGACCCTGCGCGAGCTGGCCGCCGACGGCATCGACCTCCTGATCGCGCATGCCAGCGGCTACAACACGGCCGCCCCCGAGATCGCGCAGGAGACCAGGGTGCCGGTCGCGATCGTCGACCGGCCCGACGCGCTGGTGCCCGGCCTGGTCGCGGACTACACGCTGAGCGGCCACGAGGGGGCCTATCTCGCCGGGCGGCTCGCCGCCAGGACGACGCGCACGGGCACCGTCGGCGTCGTCGTCTCGGGCGAGCCGCCGGGCTGGAACTCGCAGTCGCACGGCTTCGCGCAGGGCGTACGGGCGGCGAATCCGGACGTGAAGATCCGCTACGCGGTGATCGGGCCTGCGGCCTACAGCGATGCGGCCGGCGGCCGGCGGGTCACCGAATCGATCATCGCCGCCGGGGCCGACGTGATCTTCGGCCAGGGCAACGGCTCCAGCTTCGGCATGATCCAGGCGGTCGAGACGACCCCGGCGGTCGACGGCGGCAAGGTGTGGTTCATCGACGTGATCGGCGACAAGTCCAGCCTGGACAAGGGCCATCTCCTGTCGTCGGTGGTCTGGGACATGGTCCCGGTCTACACCGCCATGGTCGAGGACCTGAAGGCCGACCGCTTCGGCACGCGCGCCTACGAGATCACGCTCGCCGACGGGTCGCTGAAGCTCCTGAAGACGCCCCACATCCCCGAGGACGTCTGGACCGACCTGATGGCGGTGCGCGACGACATCGTCGCCGGGCGGATCGAGGTTCCCGCCGTCTTCGAGGCGGAAGAGGTGCGGCGGATGATGACCGCCGTCGATGCCGGCCAGTGATGCGGGCGCATCGGTGAGCCGGGATGCGGCCGCAGCGCCCGTCGTGGCGCTGCGGTCGATCACGCGGCGCTTCCCGGGCGTCCTCGCCAACGACCGCGTCGACCTGGCGCTCGTCCCCGGGCGCGTGCACGTGCTGCTCGGCGAGAACGGCGCCGGGAAGTCGACGCTGATCGCGATCCTGGCCGGCCTTCAGCAGCCCGACGCCGGCGAGATCCTGGTCGACGGGCGGCCGGTGGCGATCGCCAGCCCGCGCCGCGCGCTCGACCTCGGCATCGGGACCGTGTTCCAGCACGAGATGCTGGTGCCGACCCTGTCGGTGGTGGAGAACCTCGCGCTCGGCGGCGGGCCGTGGTGGCGGCGCTGCCGCCGCGACGCCGCCGCCGTGCGCTACCGCGCGGTCGCGGCCCCGCTCGGCATCCTGATCGATCCCGACCGCCTCGTCGGCGACCTGTCGCTGGGCGAGCGCCAGCAGGTCGAGATCGTGAGGGCGCTCTGGCGCGGAGGCCGCATCCTGGTGCTAGACGAGCCGACCAGCATGCTCGCCCCCGACGAGATCGGGGCGCTGGGACGGCTGCTCGGCCGCCTGCGGGAGCGGGGGACTGCGATCCTGCTGGTGACCCACAAGCTCGACGAGGCCTATGCGCTCGGCGACGAGGTCTCGGTCCTGCGCGGGGGCCGCCTCGTCGGCCGCATCGAGCCGGAGGAACTCGCGCGCCTGGACCGCGACGCGGCGGTCGCGCGCATCGTCCGCGCCATGTTCGAGGAAACCGGAGCCGGCGACCCGATCGTCGCGGCCGAAGGGGGACGGGCGGCCCGGCGGCGCCCGCCCGCGCCGGATGCGCCGGACGTGCTCCGGGTCGAGGGGCTGTCGGTCGCGGGGCCGGACGGTCGCCGCGTCGTCGAGGGCGTCTCCTTCGCGGTCCGGGCGGGCGAGATATTCGGCATCGCCGGCGTCGACGGCAACGGCCAGAAGCCGCTGCTCGAGGCGATCGCCGGCCAGCGGCCGGCATCCGGCCGGGTATGGCTCGACGGCGAGGAGATCGGCGGGCTCGCGGTTCCGGCACGCCACCGCCGGGGCCTGCGCTACGTCACCGACGACCGCTTGGGCGAGGGGACCATCGCGCAGGCCCCGGTGGCCGAGGCGCTGGTGCTGAAGCGGATCGGCGAGGCGCCGTTCTGGCGCTCGGGCATCGTCCGGCCGGCCGCGATCGAGGCCCATGCCGCCGACGCGATCGACCGCTTCGACATCCGGGTTCCCGGGCCGGGGACCCCGGTCGGCCGCCTGTCGGGCGGCAACATCCAGAAGGTGCTGCTGGCGCGCGAGCTGCACGGGCGGGCGAAGGTGATCCTCTACAACAAGCCGACCTACGGGCTGGACCTGAACAACATCCGCCAGACCCGCGGGCGCATCCGCGACGGCGCCGACGCCGGCATGGCGGTGGTGGTCGTCTCGACCGACCTCGACGAGCTCGTCTCGCTGTGCGGGCGCATCGGCGTGATGTCGCGCGGCCGGCTCGTGGGGATCGTCGACACCGACGACGGTGACGGCGACAGGGACGGGGGCGGCGCGCGGGCGCGGATCGGGCAGCTGATGATCGGGATGCCGGTGCGATGACCGGCGGCGCGTCGCACGGGCCGCTCGGCGCGGCGTTGCGCCTCGTGCTGCCGGTGGCGCTCGCCCTGCTGGCGGGTGGGGCGCTGCTGGCCGCGGTCGGCGTCGATCCGCTCGCCTACTACGCCCATGTCGTCCGCCGGGGCATGCTGACCTGGCTCGGCCTGCAGGAGACGCTGACGCGCATGGCGCCGCTGCTGGTGCTGGGGGCGAGCCTGATCGTCGCGTTCCGCGCCGGGGTGTGGAACCTCGGCGTCGACGGCCAGTTCCTGCTGGCGGCGGTCACCGTCGCCGCGGCGGCCCCGCTTCTGGCGGAGCATCTGCCGGGCGGGCTGATGCTCGCCGCCGGCTTCGTGCTCGCCGCCGCAGTCGGGGCCGCATGGTCCCTCGTTCCCGCCCTCCTCAAGGCCTACCGGCAGGTCAACGAGATCATCACGACCTTGATGATGACGTTCCTCGGCGTCGGCCTCGCCAACACGCTGGTCAAGCTGGCCTTCCGCGACCCCGGCACGACCGTCGCCCAGACCCGGACGCTGGCGGTCGAGGACCGGCTGCCGAGGCTGTTCGACACCATCGTCACCGGCGGCCTGCCGATCGCGCTCGTCGTCGTGGTCGTCGTCCATCTCCTTGTGACGCGGACGGCCTGGGGCATGCGCCTGCGCGTCGTCGGCGCGAGCCCGAAGGCGGCGCTGCATGCGGGGCTGGCGGTGCCCGGGCTGACGGTCGCGGCCTTCGCGGTCAGCGGCGGCCTCGCCGGCGCGGCGGCCGCGATCGAGGTCCTGGGCGTGCGCGGCCTGGTCCAGGCCGACTGGAACCCGGCCTACGGGCTGACGGTGATCCCCTTCGTGTTCCTCGCGCGCTTCAACGGCTTCGCCGTGATCGCCTTCACCTTCCTGTTCTCGATGCTGTCGATCGGCGGCGAGAGCGCGTCGCGCCGCTTCGGCGTCCCGCATTACTACATCCTGGTCCTGGTCGGCCTGCTGCTGGTCTTCCTCGCCCTCGTCGACTATCTCGGCGAGCGGCGCAGGAAGGCGGCGGCCTGAGGGAGGGCGGTCCATGGATGCCTTCCTGACCCAGGCCTTCGTCACCTCCCTGCTGCTGGGCGCCGTCACCGCCGGGCTGCCGCTGCTGCTGGCCGGGCTCGGCGAGCAGATCTCCGAGAAGGCGGGCGTGCTGAACGTCGGCATCGAGGGGATGATGCTGCTCGGCGCCTATTACGGTTTCCTTGCGGCCTATTCCACGGGCTCGGTCTGGCTGGGCTTCGCGGCCGGTGCGGCGGCCGGCGCCGCGGCCGCGGTGCCGATGGTGGTGTTCTGCGTCGTGCTCGGCATGAACCAGATCGTGATCGGCATCGGCCTGACCCTGGCGGCCGAGGGGATCACGGCGCTGCTGCACCATTTCCAGTTCAGCCGGACCTATCCGCGGCTGCCGGCGACCGAAGTCCTGGCGATCCCGCTCCTGTCGGAGATTCCGGTCCTGGGCCGGGCGCTGTTCAGCCTGCATCCCGCCGCGTATCTGGCGGTGGCCCTGGTCGCGGTCGCGGCCTTCCTGTTCCGCGACACGCTGCTCGGCCTGTCGCTGCGGGCCGCCGGGGACAAGCCGGCGGCGCTCGACACCGCCGGCGTCGACGTGCGCCGCGTCCGCACGGCCGCCGTGCTGGCGACCGGCGCGCTGGCCGGCTTCGGCGGCGCCTACCTGGCGGTGGTCGGGGCCGGCGTCTTCGTCCCCTTCATGACCAACGGCGCGGGCTTCATCGCGATCGTGCTGGCCATGCTGGCGCAGGGGCGCCCGGTCCGGGTGCTGTACGGCGCGCTGCTGTTCGGCGCGAGCCTGTCGGCGACGACGGCGCTCCAGGTGGCGGGCATCGACGTTCCGACCGACGTCGTCCAGATGCTGCCCTTCGCGATGGTGATGCTGGTCCTCGTCCTGTTCGGGCAGCGCGCCAGCCTGCCGGCGGCGCTCGGGACCCATTACGAGCGGGGGGCGCGCTGAGGCCGGGAGATGCCGGGAAACGAAGAAACTAAGAAGAGGAGCGGACGGATGGACAGGTTCAAGGACAAGGTGGCGATCGTGACCGGGGCCGCGCAGGGCATCGGCAGGGCGATCGCGTCGAGGCTCGCGGCGGAGGGGGCCTGCGTCGTGGCGGCCGATTTGGACGCCGACGGGGCGGCGGCGACCGCATCGGCCTGCGGCAACGGCTCCTTCGCCGTGCGCTGCGACGTCTCCGACCCCGCCGACGTGCGCCTCCTGCACGAGCGGGTCGCGGCGGGGCCGGGCCGCCTGGACGTGCTGGTCAACAACGCGGCGATCGTGCCTTGGGTCGCCTGGGACGACGTCGACCTCGACCATTGGCGGCGCATCATGTCGGTCAACCTCGACGGCGTGTTCCTGATGGCGCGCGCCTCCTCCGACATGATGCGGGGCCGGGGCCAGGGGCGGGGTGGCCGGATCGTCAACATCTGCTCCAACACCGTCTTCGCCGGGACGCCCAACATGGCGGCCTACGTCGCCTCCAAGGGCGGCGTGCTCGGCTTCACCCGCGCGCTGGCGACCGAGCTCGGCCCCCACGGCATCACCGTCAACGCGGTGACGCCCGGGCTGACCGCCTCCGAGGGCGTAATGGCGAGCCCGCACAAGGACGCCTTCGAGTTCGTCGAGATGCTGCAGGCCGTGAAGGGCAGGGGCCAGCCGGAGGACATCGCCCCGGCGGTGGCCTTCCTCGCCTCGGACGAGGCGCGCTGGATCACCGGCCAGACCCTCAACGTCGATGCCGGCATGGTCCGCTGGTGAGGCGGTTCGCCCCCGAAGGGGTGGGGGTACCCGTCTTCAAGGGGTAGGCCCCCGCCCCGGAAGGGAAGGCGGCCCTGCGCGTTTGGCCTTTGCCAAAGCGGACGCCTCCGGCTACTTAGGCGGGTGGGACGGACCGACGAGGAGCCGGGACGCGCCTCTCGCGGGTGTGGGCCGGCTGGTCCGTCCGATGCCGCGCCCGGTCCGGCGTCTGCGGTGCCGGCGCGGCGAAACGACATCAAGTCACGGAGGACTGACGCAGATGGCTCTCGAACTTCCCCCGCTTCCCTACGACAGGACGGCGCTCGCTCCCCACATCTCGGAGCGGACCCTGGAGTTCCACCACGGCAAGCACCACGCGGCCTACGTCACCAACGGCAACAACCTGATCAAGGACACGCCGCTGGCCGACAAGCCGATCGAGGAGATCATCCTGGCCGCCGCCGGCGACGCCTCGAAGGCGGGCATCTTCAACAACGCGGCCCAGGTGTGGAACCACACCTTCTTCTGGAACTGCATGCGTCCGGGCGGCGGCGGCACGCCGTCGGGCGAGGTCGCGCGCCGGATCGACCAGGCGTTCGGCAGCTACGACAAGTTCGCCGAGGCGTTCAAGCAGGCGGCCGTCACCCAATTCGGCAGCGGCTGGGCCTGGCTGGTCCAGGACGGCGGCGAGCTGAAGATCGTGAAGACCGCGAACGCGGACCTGCCGCTCGCCCACGGGCAGAAGGCGCTGCTGACGGTCGACGTCTGGGAGCACGCCTACTATCTCGACTACCAGAACCGGCGTCCCGACTTCGTCCAGAGCTTCCTGGACAACCTCGTGAACTGGGACTTCGTCCAGCAGAACCTGGAAAAGTCGGCCTGATGACGCACGGCGCCCCGCCGGCGGCACGGTCCGCCGGCGGGGCGCCGTCCGAAACGAAAGGGGACACCCCAATGACGGAGCTTCCCCTCGACGCCTGGACCGTCGGCTTCGTCGGCTTGGGCCTGATGGGCCGGCCGATGGCGCGCAACCTGCACCGGGCCGGCGCGTCGCTGCGCATCCACAACCGCTCGCCCGGCCCCGTCGAAGCCCTCGCCGCCGATGGCATGCATCCGGCCCCGACGCCGCGCGCCGCCGCGGAGGGCAGCGACGCCGTGATCGTCATGGTCACCGACACGGCGGCCGTCGCCGCGGCGCTGCACGGGCCTGACGGCATCCTCGCCGGCATCGCCGGCAGGCCGGGAATGCTCGTCGTCGACATGGGCACGACCGCGGTGCCCGACACCCGCCGCTTCGCCGCCGAGGTCGAGGCCGCCGGCGGCCTCTATGTCGACGCCCCCGTGTCCGGCGGCGAGATCGGCGCCCGCGAGGCCAGCCTGTCGATCATGGCCGGCGGCACGCCCGAGGCGGTCGAGCGCGCGATGCCGCTGTTCCGGGTGCTGGGCCGGCGCGTCACCCATGTCGGCCCGGTCGGCGCCGGCCAGGTCGCGAAATCGGCCAACCAGATGATCGTCGGCCTGACGATCGGCGCGGTGGCCGAGGCGCTGGCGCTGGCGCGCGCGGCCGGCGTCGACCCGGCGCGGGTGCGCGACGCGCTCGACGGCGGCTTCGCCTCCTCGCGCGTGCTCGACCTGCATGGCGGGCGCATGGTCGAGGGCCGCTTCGAGCCGGGGGCACGCGCGACGACCCAGCTCAAGGACATGCGCCAGGCCGAGGACCTGGCCCGAAGCCTCGGGCTAGACCTGCCGGCCCTGTCGCTGAACCGGGGGCTCTACGAGAAGCTGGTGGACCTTGGCGACGGCGGGCTGGACCATTCGGCGCTGATCCGGCTGTTCGAGGGGGAGCGATAGACGCTCGGGTGAATCGCCCCGGTTGTGTACTTTGCCTATCTAACCGTTCACTAAGACTGCTTTGCGCCAGAAAAAGCCATTCGCTGGTGCCGAATAGCAGATGCCCTACAACCCATCCGCCAAGGCCCATGAGCGGTCGGAAAAGTTGTACCCGTAAATCTCCAATCAGATATGATTAGACCCTCTCTTAGGGGCTACCCGCTCGCTGCAAGCGCGCGGTTTCACAAAGTCGACTGCTTCATCGTGTTTTGACTGCGTTCGACTTCATTCGTATGTAACTTTGGCTAATCGTCTAGAAGGTGGAAGCAGTGAAGATCGAAAAACTTATCTCGTTGCTTCTGGCAAAAAAGAGCAGGGCGGCCATGGTTGCGGCGTTGAAGGACGTCGGTCGCCCGCTACCAGATGGGGACACCCAGAAGGAGATCGAGAAGCGCCTCAAGGCTCGTGTTAGGATTCTCGGCGGCCAGCTTGCGGCGGATCAGCGGCGTGAAGCCATGGCCAGTGCGCTTGCGTTGGTGATGGCGGACGCGGATTTCACCATCATGGAGATTCGTCGTACCGGGCTGCTTCGCGCTTCCCGCTACGGCTACCAAGCGTCTCTCATTGCCGACATCGCTAAAGCGATCTTGCAAAACCGCCATCTTTTGACCGCCCAGCCAGATCGCTTCACCTATCTTGAATCGGTCCTCGCCCTGGCCCGCTTAGCGCCAAACGTCCGCGAATTGCACGACGATGCCGGAAAGTTCCTGCGGTTTCGGAAGGATGAGGTGCTCAAGACACTACTGGTCATTGTAAATCAAGCCTTCTATTCCGGATGGATTGGAAATCTCGAACTGAGTCCGTTGGACCCGCGGCACTACTCAGCGGAGGAGCTCAGCGAAGCGGTCTCTCTGTTGCTTTCCATGTACCGGGAACTGTTCAAGCTCACGGACGAAAGCTGCAACCGCGTCGATGAGAAGGCCATCAAGGCAAATGATCCCATTTACGACAAGCTGTTGGTCGCCGCGGTGCTGATCAATAAGTTCAGAGAAGCCGAGAGCCTGATCGACGGTCTGCCGTACCAAGCTTGCCTTGATGGGCGTACCGTCACGGTGTCGTCGATCGACCCAGAAATCGAGAAGTCCGTGCGGCTTGGCTACATCCAATCTCAAGGTCAACTAATGATTCGGGCTAGACGTCTTAGCCAGGTTAGCGCGCCTCCTCCTATTAAAGAGTTGATCGAAGTCTGGTTTAGGAAAGGCCTTGAGGAGACAATTGAAATTGTTGAACATCCTGTTAGAAGACTGAGATTCAAAATCCCTGCCGTGCCGGAGGTTTTTAATCTATTCTCCAGAGACGAGCCGCTCAGGGATGAGATCGAGAGCCTGCTGGCGTTGGACGTCGACAACTTTGAGAGCACGGGAAAGCCGTTCTTTAAGATAACAGATCGGGTTTCTTCCTCGGACATATTCAAATTTCAGAGATATTTTCGGTTTATTAGCTGCGTGTATCAAAAAAAGCTTGAGGAATTCACGGACGATGTCGAAAAGCAGTTAATGACTTATCGCTCCACAGTATTTATTTTTCCAAGGGTTGAGCTCATCAATCAGGTCAGCTTGATA
>NZ_DASYHS010000069.1:0-10104 GCF_035998295.1 Arenibaculum sp.
TCACCGAAGACGTTCCGCGTGAAACCATCCGGGCGCACTACAAAAGATGCGTCAAAATGTCGCGGGATGCGCGGCGCCGGTATCACGCCTCTGGGACGCAAAAGAGCCCGCCGAGTGCTACCCCGGCGGGCTCCTGCAGGACCGATACGGCCGACGCGGTTACATGACGGCCGCGGCGCCGATCGCGATCACGGGCAGCAGCCACCACCACCCATTCCCCCCCTCGGCCGAGGCAAGCACCACGCCGCCCCCGCCCTCGCCGCCCATGGCAGGTATGGCCGGCTTGCGGCCCGGGATCGGCGCCGGGTCGAAGGCCGATCGGTTGATCGTGTGGACGTCGCCAGCGACCACGGTAGGCGGTAGCGGCTTGCGGCCAGGGATTGGCACGTGCGGCAGCCCGGCCGCTGGGTTCGTGGACGGCACCGGCCGCGTGATGCCGGGCACGGGCGCGTCCTGGCCGGGCGCCTGGACGGCCGTGAAGACCCAGCCGCCGACGGTGACGCGCGCCGTGCTGTTGACCTGCACGCCGGCGAGATTGTAGGCCGCGCCGTTCTGGTCGACGAACAGGGGCGTGTTCGGATTGCTGAAGCTGACCCGATCGGCGCCTTGAACGCGGCCGTACCGGCTCATTTGGGCAACGGCCGCGCGGAACAGCTCCGCGCGGCCGCTGGGAGTGGCGCCGGCCCAGAGGGTCGACACTACCGCCGCCTCCGCTTCCGCCCGGCCTTCCGCACGCCGCTCTTGGTCAGGCGGTAGCCCTTCTTCAGCCGCCCTTTACTGTCCCGGCCCTTCGCCATCGATCACCTCCTTCCGTACGAACCGGCCCCGGGCATCGCGCACCGGAGCCTCGGGAGCCGGCTCCAGGGTTTCGACATCCGTGCTCGAGGCGGCATGTCGAATTGCCCGGATGCCCGGCCGCTGATGCCGGCGCGTCGCCATCAGCCGGCGGTGCGCGTCGTCGGCGCGAACATCGCCAGCAGGCCGGCGACGATCATCGGCAGCGCCGTGCTGGCATCGGCGCCGCCGGCCGCCCACTGCACGGCCGCGGTGACGGCCGTGCCGATGCCGGCGGCCGTCGACCGCTCGGCCAGGCGCCCACTCAGGTACTTCATCGTTGCCCCTCCATCTGTCTGAGACGCGTCTCGTGATCGCTCACGGTCCGCGCGATATGGCGCAGCTCCTGCCGCAGCAGCAGCAGCCCGGCGGCGATCGCCCAGGGGCCGAGCTGCGCCAGATCGGGCACCCCTTCGAACATCACAGCACCTTGTACTGTTTGAGCAGCAGGAAGCCGCCGATCGCGAGCACGGCCAGGACAGCCCATTGCTCGCGCGTCGGGCGGCCGAAGTCATCGGGTAGGCCGAACACCCACATCAGAGCACCCGCGCCTTGTGGAGCGCGTAAAGCCCGAGCGCCGCGGCGGCGGCGAGCTTCAGCGCGCCGTTGCCGGCCTGGTCGGCGCCCTCGCCGGCCTCGCGCGCCGAGCTGGAGAGCACCTTCACCCCGACCAGGCCGGCAACGACCCACAGAACCGGGTGCATCACGCGACCCCGCGGTAGAACTCGTGCGCGCCGATCGACGCCGTCTTGATCGCGCCGGCCTTCCACCCGGGCGACACGGCCCGGGTGTGATAGTGCGTGGCCCCGCCGGTCCGGTCCGGCAGCTTGCCGGCGACGGCGAGCCGCGCGATCTCCAGAGCCAGCGAGAACGCCTGATCGGTCGAGTTGACCCGGCGCAGCTTGACGGCGTTCGGGTCGCCGGGGTTCCAGGCCGAGAACTGCCAGGGCTTGAGGCAGACCTCGGTGACGGAATTTCCCCACCAGTAGCCGCCTCGGGCCTTCGAGAAGGCCACGCGGTTCACGACCACGTTGGCAACTGCCTCCATCCCCACCCTGCCCTCGCCCCGCGCCTCGCCCCACATCGTTCGGGCGAGCGTATCGACCTCGTCCGTCGCGGTGCCAACCGTCGCGTCCAGCGCCATGTGACCAACCTCCCATCTGTACCAATAGAGCGCCGCGAGGCCGCCGATCAGCACGACCGGCCAGAACGCGTCACGCATTGAGTTCCTCCCATGCGCACAGACAGTCGATCGTCACGTCTGGCGTCTGCGCAGTCACAACCACCGCAATTCCGGGATAGAGCAGCAGCGGGGCGGACAGAACCAAGTTGATCTCGCTCGCTGCCATCTCGGGGCTGGCGATGATGTTGGCGATTGGTGTCGGCGCCGCTGCCCTTTCCCACCGGATCACCCCCACGCCTTCCGGCCCGGAGAGCGCAACGTTCTGCCCGCGCCGCACCAAGTTCGGAAGGGCAATATCATAGTTGCCGAACAGCACCGTCGTATTGCCGGGCGACGACACCCACAACGAGCGCACGACGAGCACCCGACCGGAACCACCGGGGTTCTGAAGTTGGATAGCCGAATATTGGCCGGTATTCGCGGCGACACGATACCCCGCCATGAAGGCGCGGCCTTCGAACGCCCGCTTGTCCAGAAGATTTGAAACCTGCGACATTGCTTCACCCTGTGATCACGGCCACTGCGACAACCGCGTCAGCGGTGTGGAGATTGTAGGCGAATACATCGCCGGTTACGGCCATGCGCCACGTCTCGCCGGGTTGAAGCTCGACCCCTTCGACCGCCGACGCCGCCGCGTCCCCGATGCGGATTTCCCGGGCATTCTGCGACCGATTTTGCACGATGATCTCGCGCCGCTTGGTGTCCCCGGCCGCCAGCAAAGCCACCCCCTCCGCCGGCACACTGATGTCAGGCCCGGTCACCAGATGCGGCGCAGCACCCACGGGGATCGCGTCCGCGAAACTTGCTCTGCTGTCCAGCACGCGGCCATAAGCCGTGGCGAGCTGCACGGTGATCGCCGTCGATCCCGGATTGTAGATGCGGAGACGCGAGAAGGATCGCGCGTCGGGCAGCTCGAACCCAAGCCCCTTGGTGAATTCGGCCAGGGGATCGTCATCCAGGCCGATCAGGAATATTCCCGTCGCGTCGAGGCAACGGACATAATTCCCGCTTGTCGCCAACTCGATTTCGACATCGGCCGAGATCACCTGCGTATAGGTCGCGTAGCGGCTCACTTCAGCACCCCCATTGCCTTAACCGCGAAGTAACTGATGCCGAGAAGGGCCGCCCACTTCACGGTGTCTTGATACGTCCGCTCCTCCGTAGACTTGATCGCGCCGCTGACGAAGTCGAACGCGCTTTCCTGGTTCTGCCGGATCATGTCGAGTGCTTCGGAACCGAAGCCAAACGCCGTCTCACCGAATTCGAAGGCTCGATCCAGCACAGTGGCATTCCCTTCGATCGCCTTCGCCCCCAGGTCGAGCGCGCTTTTGGCCGTGCTCTCCTGAGCCTTCACGCTCTCGCGCACCGCCTCGCCCATCGCGTCCAGGCTGGCAGAGACGGCGCCGTGATCGGTGGCCGTGTACCAAGTCTGCGTCGTCGGGCTGTACGTCGCGCCATGGCTGTGAGCGATCACCACCGATCCTTCGGCGGCACCGATACGATTGTCGTACTGGTTCGTCTCATTGTGCGTGGTCGCGCTGCTGCTGCTCCGGCCGCCACCCATTACACGGGTCTCCTCAGGACGGTTTCCCACGGCGCGAAGCCGATCGACTGCATCAGGCGCACGCGGGTGTCGCGGCAGTGCGCCCGGATATGCTGCGCGTCGACCGATCGCGCCAAATCGTCCAGCAGCGGCAGGTATCGCCGCAGCATGCCGGCGCGGCCGGCGACGGCCGCCACGACCAAGTCCCGCTCGCCCGCACAGGCTTCGACGCGCACCGCGAGGGTTCCTTCCCGTCCGCCATCAGCGGTCGGGGCAAGCAGGATCATGTTGCGCGCATCGACCTCGGCCCGCATGGCGTCCAGCAGCTCGCCACGCATCCACACACGGGCGAGGTCCTGTTCCGCCCGGGCGTCCCAGCCGATCCGCACGAAGGTGAGTTCCGTCATTTCCGCGCCGCCATCACAAGGGCCAGCAGGCCGAGCCCGAGGGCCGCATAGAGCAGCAGGTCACCGCCACCGGCCGCCCCGCCACCGACCGGCCCGACTGACGGACTGGCGGAGCTGGACGCGCCGGAGCCGACCGCGAAGGGGGAGGCCATCCACGACGATTGCGCGCCGTCCGATCCGGCCCCACTCGGGCCGGCGTGCCCCCCGTTCAGGTTTATGGGCGGCATACCCGTACCGCCCATGAAGCCCCCGCCCAAGAGCGCGTCCATCACTCCCCCACCCCCTCCCGGCCCGGGCAAGCTCCCGGTGGCGTTGTACGCCACCGCGTCCCGGAGCTGCGCGGGCCGGTATCTCTGGTCGTTGCCGTAGTAGCTCACGGCGTCACCGCCGGAGCGCGAAGACCAGGCCGACACCGGCCGCCGCGAGCAGCACCGGCATCAGCCATTCCGGCCGGGCCGACGACGTCGGCCAGCCCTGCACCGACCCGGCCTGTCCCTGCGGGGGCCAGTACGGATCGTAGTAGGGCGGCGCGGTCTGCGCCTGTGCGGCCTTGTAGCCGAAGAAGCTATCAAGCCCGCGATCGACGCTATCGAGGATGCGCCCCAGATCCATGGCCCCGCCCTCCCTGGATCAGCGCGCCGGGATGCCGAGCGGCGCGGCGAGCGTGCACATCACCATCGGGACCGTGCCCGCGGCCGACATGTTGAGCTTGAACCGGACGTCGGACGCGCCCGCCAGCGGCACGCGATCGTCGTAGCGGTCGAGCCACGTGGGTTCGTAGTGCACGACGTTGGCCTGCGGCACTCGGCCGGTCCACTTCATGCTCGCGTTGAGGGTTGCGAGCGGCGCATCGACGATCCGGTTGCCGTCGATCAGCAGCTCCAGGCCGGTGATGTTCGCGCTGAAGAAATGGATGCTCGCGAGGTCACCGTTGGACCTGGGGAGGGTCGACAGCTCGAACACGCCGCCGGCCGACGCCGCGCTGTTGATCGTCATCATCTGCATGATGGGACCGAGCGGCAGGCTGGTCTGGTTGATCCAGGCCGACGCTTCCAGCGTCACCGCACCGGCGCCGGCCGCGATGTCGACCTCGACGGTGAGGGTATCGACGTCGCGCGTGCCCCAGGCCAACGCTTCCTCGTAGTTCGGCGTCCTGGCGGTCGGCCACGCGAGGAAGATCGGGAGAACCCCGGCGTCGATCGTGAAGCCCATGTACTTCAGGATCGTGATGAGGTGGGCGGCCGAAATGTCGATGCGCGCCACGCCGTTGACCTTGATCCTGATGCGCGTCAGGTCGGTCGCCATCTGCGCTTCAGTCGCCGCGACCCCGGCCTTGCGGTAGTCCAGCATGAACTGCCTGTAGGTCGGGCCGCGCGGCACCGTGACGTTGGCCGTCTGCCCCGCCGCGACGGCGGAAAACGACGGCAGCTTGAGAGGGAGATGGAGCATGTCGTTCCTCTGTCTCGACGGGGCAGGCCGTCAGCCGGTGTAGTCGAAGCCCTGATGGGACTGGTTCAGGAAACTGATGTCCCGACCCCAGTTCAGGATCAGCCCCGCGACGATCACGCCCGCCGCGCAGAGCGCCACGGTTTTCAGGTCACCCTTCACTCGATCACTCCTTGTTGAGCATCGGCGCCACGAGGTGGTGGTAGATCACCATCGAAGCGACGGTGATCGCGACCCCCATGACTATGGCCTTTGCAGTGTTGCCCATGGTCCGTTCCCGCACCCATTGCGGTTGTGACAGGACAGGAGCTGATAATGCAGACGGGCACCTGTCAACGGCGCCCGTCCTTTACAAAATTTGTATAGGGGGATTTGTATAGAGCCGATTTCTACCGGCGCGCCGGGTTCCGTGTCTTCTCAACCACACCGCCGGCATAGTGGAGCGCGTTGTGCGGCTCCAGAGCCTTTAGATCCGGCAGCCATTGCCGGCCGATCAGCTTCGCGGCCTCGTCGTAGTCGGCCGCCGAGCGCAGGGGGAAGAAGTAGTCCTCCGTCGTATTGCCGCGGAAGGTCGGCGTCACCTCGGCCATGCGCTGTGAGGCGCCGATCAGCTCTATGCCGTAGTGCCGGCCTCGGCTGCATAGCGCATTGAAGGAGGAGCGCGGCCGGCGGGTGTTCGGCGCGGACGCCGCCAGCTCGTCGACCATCAGCGTGACGTGCCGATCGTCCCGCCCCTGCTGGTATGGCTCCTGGACATCGCCGAGGAGCCGCGCCAGGCCGTCCAGAGCGTCGACCGGGTCGACCGATCGCGACGGCACGAACCGGATGCCGAAACGGCCGCGCCAGTTCCGGTCGATCGCCGCCAGGACGTCGCCCATGCTCGCGGCGCCGATCGGCGCGACGTCGCTGTACTCGTCCAGCGGATCGAACACGACGACGCGCACCCGATCGCGCAGCAGCAGCTTTGCCCGGGTGCTCTTGCCGGAAAGCGTCCGGCCCCATATGCCGATGTGGTGCGGATCGCGCCTCATCCGACCACCAATTGCAGCTCCGGGCCGCGGGGCGCGGCCGGAGCCCGGAAGAACTCTCCCATCTCGGCCGGCGGCTCCGGGGCCGGGGCGGGCTCCGCGATCGTCTCCGGCGCCGGCTTGCGCGTGGCCTTGGCAGCGGCCACAGCCTTGCGCTTCGTCGCGATCTCACCACGCACAGCGGCCGTGACCGGCAGGGCATAGAGCGCGATCGCCGCGGCCCGTTCGGCCCATTTCCCGCCCGGGCGCGCGAGGAAATGGAGGCTGGGCGTCTCCGCGATGATCTCGTAGATCGCGCGGGCCGCCGGCTCGGCCTCCGGCCGGTCGGGCGCGGACTGGAGCGATTGGAGCCCGAGGAACAGCCCGGGGAGCTGATGGGCCGTCTTGAACATCGGGGACCACATGTCGAAGGGCAGCAGCCCCTCGGCCGTCAGCTCCGGCACCGGCACCGCGGGCGGCGCCTCGGGCTCGGCCGAACCGGCATCGAGCACCGCTTCCGGCTCGAACGCACGGACGCCGCGCGCCAGCGGCCCGTCAGAAATCGAGCCAGGGGAGGACCCGGGCTCGTTCGGGATTTCCAGCGCCGGCCGGCTCGGGTCGGGTTGCCGGGTCGGCGCCTCCGTCGTCAGGTACTCTCTCGCCATCGTTCTGCCTCGTGTTGTTGTGAGCCTCGTACTCCGCGAGCAGCCGGTCAGATTCCGCGCGCCCGAGATAGCCGCGGAAGCCACATCCCCCCTGCCCTTTGCCGTTCCGGCAGATCAGGTACCCCTTGCTCCGGCCGGTGAGCTGCACCACGACGTCTTGCCCGCACCGCGGGCAGGGTTCACGCGCGATCGCGTGGCCCTTGGGGTACTTCGGCTCCGGCCGCGCCATCAGCCCCTCGCCTCGATCGCGCGCAGGCGCTGGTCGACGTCGAAGAGCAGTTTCGACAGCTCGCGGCCGAGACGGTCGATTTCCGGCTTCACGTTCAGCACCCCAGCCGCGCGCACGCGGTCAAGCTGCTGTTGAAACGGCTCGATCCATGCCCGGGTGTCCGGGTGATCCATCCTGTCCTCCATGTCCGTAGGTTGCCCATTCGCGGCGAGTGGCCGCGTCCCGTGGGTGCTCCGGCGGCGGCCCGTCCGGATCGATCCCGTAGCGTCTGAGGAACGCCAGCGCATCGAGCCAGAGGTTTCGCCGTTCCAGCGCCTCAAGGAAGCGCGTGTGCAGCCGGCGGCGGAACAGAGCGTCGGCAACGTGCCGCTGGAGCCGGCCGGCAAGGGGTGCGGCCTCCTCGTGCTCCGCAGCCGTCTCGGCAATCACCTCGTCCGAGACGTCGACGATCCCATAGCGTTGTTTCAGACCGCCGGACCATGTGAGTTGGCGCGCGCCCTTGAAGGCAGCCGCATACTCTCGGAACAGCATGATGGACCGGCGGTCGCCGGCCGCGATGTCCGTCAGGATCTGCCAGGGGGACCGGCCCCCCTTCCGACCGAGCTTGGCATGGCCCTTCGTGACCTCGCGGTCCGCGCCCCATTTCGCGACGTAGTCGCCTGCATCGTCGGAGGATCGAGCCTCCTCGAAGCGCCAGACGGCCGGGTTGCACTCCCCATAGCCGAGTTTCCGGATGATCCGGGCCCATTGCTCGAACAGGAAGACGCCGAAGGCGTCGACCTCGTCCGGATCGGCGTCCGCACCGAAGAAGAACAGCACGTGGAGATGTGGATGCCAGCCATGGTCCCCGTGGGTGACCTCCAGCGCGCGGACGGTGCCCACCAGATCAGCCTTGACCTTCGCGGCCTTCCACCGCTTCCCGCCCTGCATGCGCCGCCAGGAGCCCGCGATTAGGCCGCGCAACTCCTGTGCCGTCATCCGCCGATCGTGGGGCGCCGTGAACGCGGCCATGTAGACCCGGCCGCCGGCCGCAAGGTGCGCCTCGATCGCCTGCGCGACCTCCTGACGCCGGCCTTCGGTGACCTTGGCCGCGCACACCGGGCACATCCACACGGACCCGCACGTCATCACGCCGCCGAAGGCCGCCCCGCGGTCGCTGATGCGCACGTCGACGTAGGCGCCTGTCGGGCACCAGCCGCACCGCGCGACCCGCTCTTTCGGCACCGCGCGGCGGGCAGCGTCCCGGAGGCGGAAGCGGGCTTCCCGGATGGCGGCCCGGTCTGGACGCGCCCCAGGTGAAACTCTATTCGCCATATGACAAGGGGCGCCCATCACAGCCTCACGAGCTTGCCGGTTCGGGTGTTGCGCAGCGGGCCAACCGCAAGCTCCCGATCGGCCGCAAGCCGCTCCGCGAGCTGGCGCAGATCCGGCGCATGCTGGGCGGGCACCCAGACGCAGACACGAGAAAGCCCGGCCTCCGCCTTTCGGGCGGCATGCCGGGCAACGCGAGTAGCGGAGGACTTCTTAGCCATGCGCCCCCGCGTTAGCGCTAACGGGGCCTTGGGAGATCCCCTCGCCGGGGGGGCGTCCCTCCGGGATGCGGTGCATCCCGGAGGGGCGCGGGAGGGTTTTGGGGGGAGATGCGTCAACGGGCTTCCACCCACGCTCCGCGGCTTCGCCTTGTGCGCGCGGGTCCCTGCGAAGCCCGTTGACGACTGCGCCGGCCGAGCCCGGCAGACGCTCCCGATGGTCGCTCCCAGGGGCGAGCGTCAATGCCGCTCCTCCCGGTCGAGCAGTTCGCCTTGCGGAGAGAGAAGCGGGCACCACGCAACAGTGGGGGCCGTATCCTTGGGGCCGAAGTAGCGGCTGGCCTTCCGGCACCGACAGGGCTGCCCCATGGGGGTTACGTGATAGTGGGCGCACGTCCAGTTGCAAACGGGGCGCTTCATCGGCGCCGCTCCCAATGTTCGAGGAGCAGCACGGCGCCGTAGCCGACGAAGATGCCGGCGCCGAAAGCCGCGATGTCGAGCAGGACGAACCCCACCGTCATCCCCGCCACGCAGATCCCGGCGAGGATGGCGAGGATTACCAGCTCGGCCGCCGTCATCGGCGCCGCTCCGCGCCCGGCCTGGTCAGCGCCAGGACGTTGGGCGGCCAGTAGACTTCAGGGGGAGGCAGAGCCGGCTTCGGCGGGGGCTCCCGGAAGTACTTGCACGCCGCGGTGCCGTCGAGGATCAAGCCGGGGTTGAACCCCTCCCCCGGCGGGATGCCCTTGACCTCGGCCACCTTGGCGCACCGGCCCTTGGCCAAGAGTGTGAGCGCCGGCCCGAAGTGGTCGCAGCTCCTGCACGTAAGCCCGGCGGGTCCACCGCCGGGCACGTGCGCCGTCATACCGGGCCGCGACATCAGTACGGGACGTCGTCGCTGTCGGCCGGGTGCCCGGCCGGGGGGCCGTCGTAGCCGGTCGAGCCGGTCGAGCCGGTACGGCGGTCGTGCGCGCGGTTGGCCGCGGCCATGCGGCCGGCATCGGGTTTCGCGGCGGGGCGGTTCCACACCAGATCCCAGTTCCCGCCCTCGCGCTCGAAAGCGGCGATGTTGAGCGGCGCCTCGAACGACGGATCGTCCAGCGTCATGGACAGGTAGGCGACGCCGCCGCGGCTCTCGCGCTCCCAGGCCGCGCCCAGGTGGACGCCGTCCATGGTCACGACGTCGAACGCCGGCGCTTCGTCGCTGGTCCGTTCAGCGGTCGGGAAGAGCTGGAATTCGAGGTGGAGCTTGATGGTGCGCAGG
>NZ_DASYHS010000078.1:0-10591 GCF_035998295.1 Arenibaculum sp.
CGGTCTGGCCGTTGGCGATGGAGTGCTCGACCAGGTGGGACAGCCAGGCCTCCAGGCGCTCGAACATGGCGGCGTGGCCGGTCTCGCGGGCGGCGGACAATGTGGCCACGCGCTCGCCCATGCCGGGCTCGGCCAGCAGCGCCTCGCCCGCGGCCGGGTCGGCGTAGCCGATCATCCGGGCCGCGGTGGCGGGGGTGGCGCCGTTGGCGACCAAGCGGCAGAACAGTTCCTGGCGGGGGTCGAGCGTCACGGGCCTGCTCCTTCCGATCGGGGAAGGGCAGTATGGAACGAAAGCAGAACTTCGTCAAGCCGCCGTCAGCGGCCGAGCGGCACCGTGAAGCTGAAGGTGAAGAGGTCGGAGCCGGTTTCGGACGAGGACATGCCGCCCTCCGTCATGTGGAACCAGGCCGCGCCCAGCCGCAAGTCGTTGCCGAAATCGTAGGAGAGCTCGGCGCCGCCGCGCAGCTCCAGCGCCATGCCGGGCGAGGAGGCGTCGTTGGTCGGCTGCCGGCCGGCAACGATGCTGGGCGTGAAGGAGAAGCTTTCGCCCACCGGAAGCTCGAGCCCGACCCCTACGCCGCCGGGGCGCGGCGTGGCGCCGACCGGAGGAGCGAGCGCAGGCCCCGCCGACGGCAGCGCGTTCCAGTAGCCGAGCCGCGGCTCGAACTGCAGCTGGAGGGACGGCGTGCGTGCGTCGGGCTGGATCTCGACCCAGCCCGTGTCGCCGATCAGGTACTCGTACTCGCTCGCCGCCGTCGCCGGACGGGAGACGAACGCGAGGCCGGCCACGGCGGACAGCAGAACCAGCAAACCGCGCACTTGCGGAACACTCCCGGAAACACGACGCCGCCCGAGCGGCCCCCGTCACAATCCGTAATATACCGTGATCGGCTTCCATGTTCCAGGAGTGCCGCGCGAGCGTCACCCGATGCGCTTGAATCGTTCCGTCGCCGCGACGAGGGCAGCCCGGACGCCCGGCTCCATCGCCGAATGGCCACCGTCGGGAACGACGACGTACTCCGCCTCGGGCCAAGCCCGGCGCAGCTCGTCGGCGGTCACGATCGGGCACACGATGTCGTAGCGGCCCTGGACGATCACGGTGGGGATGTGGCGGATCCGGTCGATGTCCCTCAGGAGCCTGTCCTCGGGCTCGAACAGGCCGTCGCGGAAGTAATGGGCCTCGATCCGGGCCAGCGACAGGGCGTGGTTGTCCTCGCCGGAGATCGAGACCAGCTCGGGGCTCGGCAGCAGGGTCGAGCACGCCCCCTCGTAGATGCTCCAGGTGCGGGCCGCGGCCATCCTGACGGCGGGATCGTCCGAGTTCAGGAGGCGGTGATAGGCCTCCAGCAGGTCGCCGCGCTCCTCGGCCGGGACGAAGCCCGCGAACCGCTCCCACGCCTCGGGATGGATCACCCGCATGGAGTAGAGGAACCAGTCGATCTCGCGCCGGCGCATCAGGAAGATGCCGCGCAGCACCAGGGCGAGGCAGCGTTCGGGGTGCGACTCGGCGTAGGCGAGCGCCAGCGTGCTCCCCCAGGAGCCGCCGAAGACGTGCCAGCGGTCGATCCCGAGTCGCGTGCGCAGCCGCTCCAGGTCGTCGACGAGAAGCCCGGTCGTGTTCCGCCGGGTCTCGCCGAGCGGCGTGGACCGCCCGGCGCCCCGCTGGTCGAGGACGACGATGCGGTAATGGGACGGGTCGAAGAACCGCCTGTGGGTCGCCGACGCCCCCGCACCGGGCCCGCCGTGCAGGAACACCACCGGGACGCCGTGCGGGTTGCCGCTCTGCTCCCAGTAGATGGTATGGATGTCGTCCACCGGCATGGTGCCGGTCTCGTAGGGCTCGATCGGGGGGAACAGCTCGATGCGCGGCATCTTGAATGCCCATGTCGATTTCGTGGCGCGCTAGTGTAGGAGAGCGGGCGCCTCCCGGCCAGACCGCGTTGAGCGCCGGCCTCCTGTGCCTGGGTATCCTGTACCTGGGCATCCTGTGCCTGGGGGGTCCGCTCCTGAGCGGCGCGGCGTCCGCGGAGCCGGCGGCGAAGGTCGCGGAGGTCGCGGACGGCGCCGCCGTGCTCGACGACGGGCGGCGGGTGCATCTCGCCGGGGTCCGCCTCCCTCCGCCGGGCTGGCCCCATGCGCAGGTGGCCGCGGCGGTGCTCCGCCGGCTGCTGGCGGGCCGGACCGTGACGCTGACGTGGCAGGCTCCTCCCGACCGCCATGGCCGCGTGCTCGCCCATCTGCGCCTGGAAGACGGCACCTGGGTGCAGGGCGCGCTGCTGGAAAGGGGTGTCGCACGCGTGCACACGACGCCGGCCACGCGCGAACTCGCGGCCGAGATGCTCGCGATCGAGCGCGAAGCCCGCCGGCGCCGCATCGGGCTGTGGCGGTACGACGCCTACCGGATCCATCCCGCCGACGGGGCCGGGCCGGCGGCCGGCACCTTCCAGCTCGTCCAGGGCGAGGTGGCCGCCGTGTCCCGGCGCGGACGCCGGGCCTATCTCAATTTCGGCCCGGACTGGCGCGACGACTTCACCGCCTCGATCCCCGCGTCGGCGCTGCCGGCCTTCCGCGACGCCGGGCTCGACCCGCTCGAGCTCGCCGGCCGCCGCATCCGCGTGCGCGGCTGGGTCCATCCGGTGAACGGCCCGGCGATCGAGCTGACGCATCCCGAGCAGATCGAGATCCTCGCCGACGGGGAGCCTCTTTACGACGGCGCACGCAGTCCCCATTGAAAGGCGACACCCGAGCGCTGCGCGGACGGAACCGATGAGCCTCCCACCCTCCCCCACACGCCCGTCGCCGGGACGCCGGCTGCGGGCCGCCGTCGCCGGCGCCGCGATGGCGGCGCTTGCCGGATGCGCCGTCAACCCGGCCACCGGCGGGTCGCAGTTCACGCTGGTGTCGCCGGCACAGGACGCGGCGCTGGGAGCGCGCGAGCACCCGAAGGTCCTTGCCGAGTACGGCGGCGAGTACGCGGACCCGGAGGTCCGGGCACTCGTCGACCGCGTGGGCCGCCGGATCGCCGCCGCCAGCGCGCGGCCCGACGTCGACTACACCTTCACGGTGCTGGACAGCCCGATCGCCAACGCCTTCGCGCTGCCCGGCGGCTACGTCTACGTGACGCGCGGCCTGCTCGCCATCGTCGGGGACGAGGCGGAACTGGCCGCCGTGCTCGGCCACGAGATCGCCCATGTCGCGGCCCGCCATTCCGCGGCGCGCGCCACCCAGAGCACGATCGCCCAGGTGGCGCTGGTCGGCCTGGCGGTGGTCGGCCTCGGCCCCATCGCGGGCCAGGCGGCCGGGACCACGGCGGAGCTTCTTCTCAAGGGGTACAGCCGCGGCCACGAGCTGGAAGCGGACGCGATCGGCATGCGCTACCTGACGGCGGCCGGCTACGACCCGTGGGCCGTGGTCGACTTCCTGCAGACGATGCAGCGCGACGCGGAGCTGAAGGCCGCCCTGGCCGGGCGCCGGCCGGATTCGGAACAGATCGGCCAGTGGCTGTCGAGCCATCCCCAGACGGAGGAGCGGGTCGCCCGGGCGTCGGCGCTGGCGCGCGACGCTGCCGCCGGCGCCGAGGGTGCCGCCGCCGGCAGCGAGCGGGGGCGCGACGCCTTCCTCGACGCGGTCGACGGCATGATCTTCGGGGACACGGCGGAACAGGGCTTCGTCCGCGGCCGGACCTTCTTCCACCCCGTGCTCGGGTTCCGGTTCGACGTGCCCGAGGGCTTCCGTATCGTCAACGGCGCGGACCAGGTGATCGCGGCCGGGCCGGACGGGTCGGCCATCATCTTCGATGCCGATCGGGTCCCGCCGGTGCGCGACGTTGCCGACTACCTGGCCGACGACTGGGGCGCGCGCATGGCGCTCGGCCGCGTCGAGAGGATCGAGGTCAACGGGATGCCGGCGGCGACCGCGGTCGCCGAGGCGCGGCTGGGCGGGACGCCGGTGGATGCCCGCCTTCTCGCGATCCGCTTCGGGCCGGACAGGATCTACCGCTTCGTCTTCGCCACCCCCAAGGGGCTGACCGGGGCCATGAACCTGGCGCTGCGCGAGACGAGCTACAGCTTCCGGCGGCTGGAGCCGGCCGAGACGCGGGACCTCGCGCCGCTGCGGATCGAGGTCCGGACGGTCCGCCCCGGGGACACCCTGGAAAGCCTAGCGGCCGGGCTGCCGCTGGAGGGGATGGCGGTCGAGCGGCTGGCCGTCCTCAACGGCATCGCCCCCGGGACGCCGCTGGAACCGGGACGCAGGATCAAGCTGATCCGGTGATTGCCGCGCAACGACCGCTGCGGATAGTGTCCCGGCCATGAGCGACGCACCATCCCCTGGCCCGCCACTGCCCGGCGCACCACTGCCCAGCCAGACGCCCGCCCGGCGGCGCAGGCCCCTGCGCCTGCCGATCTCGGCCGTGCTGATGGCCGGCTTCGGCGGGCTGATGCTGGCCGCGGTGGCGGCGGTGCTGGCGCTCGGCCTGCTGAGCGCCGGCCGGAACACCTTCACCCTGCTCAACGACAAGGCCGACCTCGCGCTCAAGAGCGTGGTCGTCCGGGTGCGCCACCAGCTCGAGCCGGCACGCGACCAGAGCACGTTCCTCGCGCGCCTGATCGAGACCGGGGGCCTCGACGTCGGGGACCCGGTGCGGCTCGCCGACACGCTGCGCGGCGCGCTCGCGGCGACGCCCCACATCTCGAGCATCGGCTTCATCGGCCCGACCCGCGAATCGCTGTGGATCAGCCGCTTCTCCGGGGAGCTGCGCACGGACTGGGTCGATCTCGGCGCATCGGAGGAGATGCGCATGGCGATCGAGGAGACGAGCCGGCGGGAGGGGCCGCATTGGGCGCCGCCGGTCTGGGCGGCGGAGCTCGGCACCACGCTGCTGAGCCTGCGCACGCCGGTGCGCAAGGACGGCAAGTTCCTGGGCATGCTGATGGCGACGGTCACGGTCGGCGACCTCTCGGCCTTCCTGTCGGAGCTGTTCGTCGACGACAACCTCAACGCCTTCGTCCTCTACGACCGCGACCACGTCCTGGCCCACCAGAACCTGCGCTTCCTGGACCGGGACCTCTCGCGCCAGCCGGACGGCATGCCGCTGCCGCTGATCGAACAGGTGGACGACCCGGTGCTGGCGAGCCTGTGGCGCAGCGCGCAGCCGGGCTCGGACCTCAAGAACCAGACCGAGGCGCGGATCGTCGAGGTCGGTGGGGACAGCTACGTGTTCCTGCTGCGCACGATCGAGGGGTTCGGGACCCAGCCCTGGATCGTCGGCATCAACTTCCGCTCCGAGGAGGTCGGGGGCGAGGTCCGCCGCCTGCTGATCACGGGCTGGTCGGGCGTCGGCATCCTGCTGCTGAGCGTCGGGGCGGCGCTGCTGGTCGGCCGCAAGATCAGCCGGCCGATCGCCCGGCTCGCCGGGGCGGCCGCGAGCGTCGGCGCGCTCGACCTGCGCCATGCGCCGACCCTGCCCGACAGCCGGTTCCGCGAGCTGGGCGAGGCGGCCGAGGCGTTCAACCGCATGGTCGCGGGGCTGCGCTGGTTCGAGACCTATGTCCCCAAGGGCCTCGTGCTCAGGCTGATCCGGCACGGCGCGGCCGACGGCATCGCATCGGAGGAACGCGTCGTCACGGTGATGTTCAGCGACATCCGCGGCTTCAGCGCGCTCGCCGAGGATCTCGGCCCGGCCGAGACCGCGCTGCTGCTGAACCGGCATTTCACGCTGGTCTCGTCCTGCATCGAGGCCGAGGGCGGGACGGTCGACAAGTTCATCGGCGACGCCGTGATGGCGTTCTGGGGCGCGCCCGAGGAGCAGCCCGACCATGCCGCCCGGGCATTGCGCGCGGCGCGCGCCATCGCGGCCGTGCTCGCCGGCTCGAACGCGGAGCGCGCCGCGGCGGGGGAGCCGCCCGTGCATATCCGCATCGGGCTGCACACCGGACCCGTCGTCGTCGGCAACATCGGCTCGGCGAGCCGGATCAACTACACGATCGTCGGCGATACCGTGAACGTGGCGCAGCGCATCGAGGAACTCGGCTCCCGGGTCCGCGATCCCGGCGAGGCGACGATCCTCGTCAGCGCCGCCACAGTCGAGGCCGCGGGACAGGGACCGGACCTCGACGGGATCGGCCCGCACGGACTGCGCGGCCGCAGCGGCCCCGTCGATATCTTCCGGCTGCGGCCCTAGGCGTTTTCCGGACGCGCCGGAAACGCCTGGGGATTTCGTGTTCCTCAGGCGCCGGCGCCGCTCCGTGGCTCGGCTTTCGCCCCTGGCGGAGAGGGGGCGCGGTCGCGCCCCTGGGATCAGGCTGCGGCTGTTCGCCGGTCAGGCTCCCTCCGGGCCCATAGCCCCAGGGACACCAGCAACGCGAGCGGAAAGCCGCTCGGCGGCATCAGGAATGTGCCGACCAGGGACCAGCCAATGATCCCCAGAATCACTGCCCGTGGCGCCGACCATCCGCGGTTGTCGATCCAGAGCAGAAGGTAGCCCAGGCCAATAAGCGGCAAGGCGAAACTGCCGAAGCTGGACCAGAAGGCGAAACCACTCAGCACCAAGGGCCGTGACTGTTGAGCAACAGGCGCCCAGTGCTCGAAGGTCCACAGAATTCCCCGGCTCCAGCCAAGCGCATAACCTGCGGCGTCCACCCCGAGAACGAGGAGATGGAGCACGCCTAACACGATCAGGCCGAAGCAGGAGGCTCTGTACATTTCGCACCTCGAATCGGATTACCGCCCCTCCATACACCGTGTATGGAAATGAGGGAAGCTTCGCCGGGTGTGGCGAGCGCCACCAAGTTGCTGCGCCGGGGATTTCATGTTCCTCAGCCGCCGGCGCCACTCCGTGGCTCGGCTTTCGCCCCTCGCCGGGCGGGGGCGTTTCCGGTTCGTCCGGAAACGCTCGGGCAGGCGGTGCCAACGCCCTCGCCCACCGCCACCGGCACCGCCTTCGCGCAGTAGGACGACCGCCGGCGGGGGCGCTATCCTCGGACGGCGTCGCCCGACACCGACGGAGACGGACTCATGAGCCTGCGGCCGATCCCGCCCCTTCCGCGCCGGTTCGCGCCCGTCGCCTTCATCGCCTTGGCCGCCTGCCTGGCCCTTCCGGCGCCCGGCACCGCGCAGGACCTGCCGGTCGACCTCGAACTGGTGCTGGCCGTGGACGTGTCCCCGTCCATGGACATGGAGGAGCGCGACATCCAGCGCCTCGGCTATGTCGAGGCGTTCCGCCATCCCGAGGTGGTGTCCGCGATCCGCTCGGGCCTCCACGGCCGCGTCGCCGTCACCTATGTCGAATGGAGCGCCCCCACCGCCCAGACGGTGGTCGTGCCGTGGCGCGTCGTCGGGGACGCGGGGACGGCGGCCAGCTTCGCGGACGAGCTTGCCGAGGCGCCGGACGCCGGCATGCGCGGCACGTCGATCTCCGGCGCCCTGCTCTTCGCGGCGGCGCTGTTCGACGGCAGCGGCTTCGAGGGGATCCGCCGGGTCATCGACGTTTCCGGCGACGGCCCCAACAACCGCGGGGTGCCGGTCGAGCCGACGCGCGACGGCGTTATCGCACGGGGCATCACGGTCAACGGCCTGCCGCTGATGCTGCGCCCCGGCGGGCCGGGACCGGCGGTCCAGCTCGACGTCTACTACGAGGACTGCGTCATCGGCGGCCCCGGCGCCTTCATCGTGCCGGTCTGGGACGTCGCCGACCTGGGCGAGGCGATCCGGCGCAAGCTCGTGCTGGAGATCGCGGGCAGGCCCCCTACCGCCCTGCCCGCCAGCTTCCAGGCACCGGCCCCGCGCATCGACTGCCTGGCCGGCGAGGCCGCCGCACGGGGCTGGTTCCGGGACGCGCCGCGCTGAGGCCGCGGCCGGCCTAGCCGGCGATGCGCGGGAACAGGCGCAGCCCCGCCGGCAGCCGCAGCGGCTGCCGGCCCCCGACCAGCTCCGCGGCCGCCTCGACCGCCGCCAGCAGGGCGGCGGGCGAGAACGGCCTGTCCAGGCAGCCGAGCGCACCGTCCGCCGCGGCCATCGCCTCCTGGTCGTCGCAGGTCACGAACAGCGTCGCGACGCCGTGGTGGAGCGAAAGCCGGTGTGCGGCCTCCACCCCGTCGGAACCGCGGTCCCGGTGGACGTCGACCAGCGCCAGATGCACGGTCTGGTGCTGCGCGACCCGCATCGCGTGGGCGAGCGAGGACGCGATGCCGACGATGCGGTGCCCGGCGGCCTCGAGCGGCTGGCGGATGGCGAAGGCGGCGACGAGATCATCGCCAAGGATGAGCAGATTGAGAGGGAAAAGGTTCATCTTCCTGCGTCGCGTGAACGGTTCCGGCTGGCGGGCCCACGCTCCGTCTCCTTCCGATAGGGTTGCCGTATTCAGATTTTCGACAGGAAAACGGCGTCTATGTTCCCATAGCGAAAAAAGATCACACTTCCGCATACGGCCTCTTACACGCATCATTCCGCGCACCGAGATCCTTTCGAGGGCGTCACCGAAGCGGCGGACACCTGATCGAGAGCGGAGTTCAGCACCCATGGCCGTTGTTTCGTGCGAGCAGTGCCGGTTGCGCTGCAAGCCGCAGTTCCATCAGTTCGGCGACGACGAGCTGGCTTTCGTCCAGACCCTTCAATCGACGCAGTCCTCGATGGCGCCCAACGCGGACATCCTGGTGCCGGGCGAGGCGAAAGGGCTGTTCACCCTGTTCGCCGGCTGGGCCTACCGCTACCGGGAGTTCCCCGACGGCAACCGGCAGATCCTCGACTTCCTGCTGCCGGGCGACCTGATCGGGCTGCAGGCGACGCTGCTCGACCAGACGCAGTACGGGGTCAAGACGCTGACGGCGGCGACGGTCTGCGTGCTGGACGGCCGGCCGCTGGACGAGATGTTCCGCGAACACCCGGCGCTGGCGCACCTGCTCGTGCGCACGTTGATGCAGGACCAGCGCCGGACGGACGGGCAGCTCGCCTTCCTGGGGCGGCGGACGGCGGCCCAGCGGATGGGCTACCTGATGCTGGAGCTGTTCGACCGCCTCGACCGCATCGGGATGTCCAACGGCACCTGGTGCCAGTTCCCCCTGCAGCGCCGCCACCTCGCCGACGCGCTGGGCCTGTCGGGCGCGCATGTCAACCGCTCGATGACGGACTTGCGCGACGCCGGGCTGGCGACGCTCGGCAACAACGTGCTGGTGCTGCTCGACCGCGCCCGGCTCGAAGATTTCGCCGGCTACCGGGCCCTGGACGAGGGCGAGCGCATCATACTGTGAGGGGTGCGCCCGCTATCGGGTCCCGGGCCAGCATGCGCCGGACCTCTGCGGCCAACTCCAGGTAGTCGAAGGGCTTGGCCAGGAACCCCGCGGCCCCCGCCGCCATCGCGTCCTGCGCGGAGAGGTGGCCCGAGACGACCAGCGCCGGCGTCCCGGCCGCCGCACAGGCCCGCACGAGGTCCAGCCCGTCCGACCCGTCGGCGAGCGCCACGTCGACGACCGCGACGTCCGGCCGCCCCGTCCGGAGTTCGGCCGCTCCCTCCTCCGCGGTCCGCACGCTGGCGGACACGCGCATCCCCTGCGCTTCGAGAACGCCGGCGATCGCCATCGCGATGACGGAATCGTCCTCGGCGATCAGTACGGTGGGAATGCTCAAGGCGGGGAATCCGGCGTGAAGGGGCGTTGCGCGACGAGCGCAAGGTACTTCAACACGAACCCGTCAAGAATGACGGATATGCAGGCACCCGGCACGCATGAGCGTTTGCAATCCATGTGCCGGGCCCAGGCGCGCCGAGCCCATGTGCCGAGCCCATGTGCCGGAACCCGGCGGAGCGGGCCGGGGCTCGGGCCGCCAGCGGGGCGGGCCCTTGTCCGGCACCCCGATATCGAGATCACCCCAGTCCGATTTTCCGCAATTTCATCGGTATGAATTCTCCGATAGGCTAGGCACTCGACTTATGGATGTTGGGATACTTGCTTGTTATGGAAAACTGGTCGGAATACTCCCGTTTTTCCCTCGCTCTTCTAGCGATCATGATGCCTTTTTCGGCCATTCCCACATTTTTGACCTTGACGGACGGACAATCGCCGGATCACCGGACGAGGACAGCCCGTCTGGCGGCCTTCACCGTCGTCGTAATTCTGATCATCGTCGCCTTGACCGGGGATCTCGTTCTCGAAGTCCTGGGGACGACGTTGAATTCATTCCGCATCGGGGGCGGGCTCGTGCTCCTGATGGGAGCACTCACCGTCCTCAGCGGTCATGCCGGCAGCGGAACGACGGCAGGGGGCGCAGGAAACCGCAGCGTAGCCATCGTCCCGCTCGGAACTCCCGTCATCGCCGGCCCCGGCGCCATCACGACCGTCATCATCGAGGTCGGCCACGCCTCGGAACCGGCTCATCTCGCCACGGTGATCGGATGCATCGTCGCCGTCACGGCGGTGATGTGGATACTGCTGCGGCTGTCCAGCCGGATAGGGCAGCGCCTGGGCGAGACTACGCTCTCGAACTTCAATCGGTTCTTCGGACTCCTCCTGGCCGCCGTCGCCATCGAATACATCGTGACCGGCCTGCGCGGGAGCTTTCCGGTCCTGGCATCATGACCGGAGCCGGGGCCGGCCGAACG
>NZ_DASYHS010000104.1:0-10552 GCF_035998295.1 Arenibaculum sp.
CTAGTACCTCGGCACCGAGGTTTTGACAGTCTGTTTCGGGTTGAGGAGGGGGAGATCCTCGGGCGGTACCAGGACCTCGATGGTTCGGGCGCTGCCAGGCGCGCGTCGGATCAGGCCTTCGCGTTCGAGGGTGAGGATCATGTTGTGAACCGTGGGTGGTGTGACGCCGAAGTGGCGGCGCATGTCGGCCTCGGCGGGCGGGCGGCCATGGAGGCGCGTGTAGGTATCGATGAAGGCCAGGTACTGGCCCTGGGTCGGCGTGAAGCGGGGCGTAGCAGCGGGTGGTGACATCGGGTGAGCATCCGGGTTGGCTCGGCTTTCCGAAGCAACGCCGAGGCAGTGATGACCACACGCTACCATGTCGAGCTGACGCCGACCGAGCGGGCCGAGTTGGAAACCCTGACCAGCGGCGGGCGCCAGTCCGTGCGTCGGATCAAGCGCGCCCAGATCCTGCTGGCGGCCGACGCCGGCGCCCCGGACGAGATGATCGCCGCCACGGTTGGCGTCGGCACCTCCACCGTGTACCGGACCCGGCGGCACTTCATCGAAGGCAACCTGGAGCGCGCGCTTGCCGAGGCGCCCCGTCCCGGCGCCGAACGCAAGCTCACGGGCACGGAGGAGGCCCTGCTGGTGGCGACCGCCTGCACCGATCCGCCGGCCGGGCGGGCGCGCTGGACCCTGGAGCTTCTGGCCGGCGAGATGGTGCGCCTGACCGGGCATGAGACGCTGTCGCGCGAGACGGTGCGCCGGCGCCTGGCCGAGAACGACCTCAAGCCGTGGCGCCGGGATATGTGGTGCATCCCGCGCCTCGACGCCGAATTCGTCGCCCGTATGGAGAACGTGCTCGAGCTCTATGCCGAGGCCGCCGATCCCAAGCGCCCGGTGGTGTGCCTGGACGAGAGCCCGGTCCAGCTGATCGGCGAGACCCGCACGCCCATCCCCGCGGCCCCGGGACAGCCCGCCCGTCAGGATTACGAGTACCGACGCTGCGGCACGGCCAATCTCTTCGTCCTGCTGGATGCACACCGGCCGTGGCGCCGGGTCAAGGTCACGCAGCGGCGGACCGCGCGCGATTTCGCCGTCTGCCTGCGCGAGTTGGTCGACCGGCACTACCCCGCGGCCGAACGGATCCGGGTGGTCATGGACAACCTGTCGACCCATGCCGCGGGTGCGCTGTACGAAGCCTTCCCCGCCCCCGAGGCGCGCAGGCTGCTGCGCCGCCTGGAGTTCCACTTCGTGCCCAAGCACGCGAGCTGGCTGAACATGGTGGAGATCGAGATCGGAGTGCTGCGTGGCCAGTGCCTGGCCCGGCGCATCGCCGAGCGGGCCCGCTTGGAGGCCGAAGTGGCCGCCTGGGAGCAACGCCGCAATGCCGAAGGTGCACAGATCCGATGGATGTTCACCACCGAGCGGGCCCGCCAGAAGATGCCCCACGCCTACCCGGTCCCGCAGCATGAGATCGCTCACGCTGCCTGAACCGGTCATATTCACTGTGCCAAGCTACTAGTTGGGGTCCAACTCGTTCGAGTGATAACTGGTGCCCGCATATTCACCCAGGAGCACACCCATATAGACTGAAGGACAAGCGGCTAGGATCGGTCGCGCCGTGCTCACCGAGTGCCTGCCGGAAACGACGAAGCCGCCTTGCGGCGGCTTTCGTGTCGTCGTGAGGAAGGTGGCGCGCCCGAAGAGATTCGAACTCCTGACCCCCAGATTCGTAGTCTGGTGCTCTATCCAGCTGAGCTACGGGCGCCTCGCCTTCGCCGGTGCGACCCGGCGTGGACCGGGAAACTATCCAAACCGGGCCGGGGGCGCAACACCTAATTCGGCAAATTTTCACGCGGTCCCGGGGCCGCGCCGCAGGCCCCGGCGTTGCCGCGCGTGCGGCGCTCGGGTATAAGCCGGTCTTTCACCCGAGGGCTTGGGAGGCTGGGTCGTGGTCGAGCAGCAGAAGCACTTCCCCGTGTCGTGGGAAGAACTCCACCGCAATGCCAAGGCGCTCGCCTGGCGGCTCAGCGAGACCGGGCCGTGGAACGGCATCGTCGCGGTCACGCGCGGCGGCCTCGTGCCCGCGGCGATCATCGCGCGCGAGCTGGAGATCCGGCTGATCGACACGGTCTGCATCTCCACCTACGACCACATGCAGCAGCGCGAGGCGCGCGTCCTCAAGGGCTTCGAGGGCGACGGCGAGGGCTGGCTGATCATCGACGACCTCGTCGATACCGGCAAGACCGCGACCGTGCTGCGCAAGATGATCCCGAAGGCCCATTTCGCGACCATCTACGCCAAGCCCGCCGGACGCCCCCTGGTCGACACCTTCATCACCGAGGTCAGCCAGGACACCTGGATCTTCTTCCCCTGGGACATCGAGCCGCAGTACAGCCAGCCGATCATCCAGCTCCGCGGGAAGGCCTGAGGCGCGGGTCGAGCGCGTCGCGCAGGCCGTCGCCCAGCAGGTTCAGGCCGAGCACGGCGAGCGCGATCGCGGCACCGGGGAAGATCGCCAGCGTCGGGCGCATCGGCATGAAGGTCTGCGCCTCGTGCAGCATCTTGCCCCAGGACGGGGCCGGCGGCTGGATGCCGAGGCCGAGATAGGAGAGCGCCGCCTCGGCCAGGATCGCGACCGCGAAGGCGACGGTCGCCTGGACGATCAGCACCGCCGAGACGTTGGGCAGCACGTGGACGAGGGTCACCGAGACCGGCCCGCGCCCGAGCGCCAGCGCCGCGCGCACGAAGGGCCGGCCCCAGACCTGGATCGCGGCACCGCGCGCGACGCGGGCGAAGACCGCGACGTTGAAGACGCCGATCGCCAGGATCGCGTTGATGGCCCCCGGGCCGAGCAGTGCCGTGACCAGGAACGCCGACAGGATCGCCGGGAAGGCGAAGACGAGGTCGGCGAAGCGCGACAGCCCCTCGTCGATCCAGCCGCGCCGCGCCGCCGCCAGCAGGCCGAGCGGCACCCCGACCGCCATGCCGAGCCCGACCGCGACCGCGCCGACCGCGATCGAGTTGCGCGCGCCGACCATGATCATGGACAGGACGTCGCGCCCGAGCTGGTCGGTGCCGAGCCAGTGCTCGGCCGAAGGCGGGCGCAGGCGCCGGGCGATGCCGATCGCGTCGGCGGGATGCGGCGTCCAGAAGAAGGAGACGAGCGCCGCCGCGACCAGCAGCCCGGTCAGCAGCAGCCCGACGCCGAGGCTCAGATGTCTCATGAGCGTGCCTTCATGACCTGGCCCTCATGACCCGGCCTTCGGGCGGGGGTCGATGACGGCGTAGAGCAGGTCGACCGCGAAGCTGACCAGCACCACCATGGCCGCGAGCAGGATCGTCACGTCCTTGACGACGATCAGGTCGCGCTGGGTGATCGCCTGGAACAGCAGCCGGCCCAGGCCGGGCAGGTAGAACACGTTCTCGATCACGACCGTGCCGGCCATCAGGAAGGCGAACTGCAGGCCGACCAGGGTCACGATCGGGATCAGCGCGTTGCGCAGCACGTGGCCCCACAGCACGGCGCGGTTCGACAGGCCCTTGGCGCGCGCGGTGCGGACATAATCCTCCCCCAGCGTCTCCAGCACGGCCGAGCGCGCGACGCGCGCCAGGATCGCGGCCTCGGTCAATGCCAGCGAGACCGCCGGCAGCACCAGTGCCGCCAGCGCCGGGCCGATGCCCGCCTGCCAGCCCGGGAACCCCCCGGCCGGCAGCCAGCCGAGCCCGATCGAGAACACCAGGACCAGCAGGATGCCGAGCCAGAAATTGGGCACCGCGACGCCGAGCTGGCTGAACGCCATCACGCCGAAATCCCCCGGCCGGCCGCGGCGCGACGCCGCGTAGAGGCCGAGCGGCAGGGCCAGCGCGGTCGAGGCCAGGATCGCGAGCCCGGCGAGCGGTACCGTGATCGCGAGCCGGTCGGCGACCAGTTCCGCGACCGGCACGCCGTAGGTCATGCTGCGGCCGAGATCGCCGGTCAGCAGGCCCGACACCCAGGCGAGGTAGCGGACCGGCGCCGGCCGGTCGAGGCCCATCTGCTCGCGCAGTGCTGCCAGCGTGTCGGGCCGGGCCTCGGTGCCGAGCATCAGGAGCGCCGGGTCGCCGGGCATCACCTCCAGCACGACGAAGACGACGACGGTGGCCGCCGCCAGCGTCGCCGCCGCGGCGACGAGCCGGCGGGCCAGGAAGGACAGCATGGGCCGCCCGTCACTCCGTCCAGCGCACCTCGGTCATGTCGTTGGCGGGCACCGGCGCATTGTCCCACATGCCCTCGATCCCGGCGCGGCGCACGCCGACCTTGGGGAGCTGGAACAGGAAGCCGCTCGCCGCGTCCTCGGCGAGGATGCGCTGCGCCTGGCCGTAGAGCTCGTTGCGGGCGGCGGGGTCGACGGTCCGCTCGAGCTCGGCCATCACCTCGGCGTAGCGGTCGCCGTGATAGTTGAAGTAGTAGTCGGGCCGGTTGTAGATGTCGAGGTCGAGCGGCTCGACATGGGCGACGATCGTCATGTCGAAGTCGTTGCCGCCGCGGAACACCTGCTCCAGCCACTGCGCCCATTCGACGGGGATCAGCTCGGCCTCGATGCCGACGCGGGCGAGCTGGGCGGCGATGATCTCGCCGCTGCGCCGGGCATAGGGCGGCGGCGGCAGCTTGATCGTGGTCTTGAAGCCGTCGGGCACGCCCGCCTCGCGCAGCAGCGCCTTCGCCGCATCGAGGTCGGGGGGATAGGTGCCGGTCAGGTCGACGTAGCCCTCGCGGTGGGGGGCGAAATGGCTGCCGATCGGCGTGCCGTAGCCGAACATCGCGCCGTCGACGACCTCCTGGCGGTCGATCGCATGCGCGATCGCGCGCCGGACGCGGACGTCGTCGAAGGGCGGGCGGGAATGGTTGAAGGCCAGGATCGTCTCGCCCTCGGTCGTGCCGGCCACGACCTGGAACTGGGGGTCGCCCTCCAGCAGGGCCACGGATTCGGTGGCGCCGAAGATCGGGAAGGCGTCGAGGTCGCCCGAGCGCACGGCGTTGAGTTGGGCCGCCGGGTCGGCGATGAAGCGGAAGGTCACCTCGCGCAGATGGGGCAGCCCCGGCTCGCGGTAGTCGGGGTTGGCGGTCAGGACGACGCGGTCGCCGGGCACCCAGCGCCCGAAGCGGAACGGGCCGGTGCCGACGGGGTTCTGGCCGTTGCCCGCGGCCGATTCCGGCGCCACGATCGACGCGTCGCCCGAGCCCATGTTGAACAGGAACAGCCCGTCGGGGCGCGACAGCCGGACCACGACCGTGCGCGGGTCGGGCGTCTCGATCGTGTCGATCGCGGCGAAATAGCCCTTCTGGGCGTTGACGCTGTCCGGGCCGCGCGCGCGGTCGTAGGCGAACTTCACGTCGGCGGAGTCGAAGGTCGTGCCGTCGTGGAAGGTGACGCCGTCCCTGAGACGGAAGGTGTAGGTCAGGCCGTCGGGCGAGACCTCCCAGCTCTCGGCCAGGCCGGGCTGGACGCTGCCCTTCTCGTCGATGCGGGTCAGCCCCTCGAAGACGTTGCGGTAGGTGACCTCGTCGATCGCGGCGGCGGCGCCGGCAGTCGGGTCGAGATGCGGCGGCTCCAGCCCCAGGCCGAGCGCCAGGGTGTCGCGCTGCTGCGCGTGAGCGGCGCCGGCGAAACCGGTCGCGGTCCCGGCCGCGACCATCGCGACCGCCAACAGGCCAAGCTTCCTCATCCCCCACTCCCGGTCTTGCATCGGTTCCGCGCCATCATTGCAGCGGCCGGCGCGGGGGATCAAGCGGATGCCGCGAAGCGTGGGGGTATGTGGGGGTTTGTGGGGGTGGTGTGGGGGTGGGGTCGGAAGGCGTGGTGGGGTGGCTGCACGCATGGTTGAGAATTCCCTCTCCCATGCAATGGGAGAGGGAGGGGCCCGCCGCGCCAGCGGTGGGAAGGTGAGGGTCGGGCGGAGGGAAACGGCTTTTGGGGCGAGAGCGCGCAGCCCTCACCCTCCCGTCGCCGAGGCGACGGGCCCCTCCCTCTCCCGTTGCACGGGAGAGGGGATGTTCTACTTGCGGCGGGTCATCGACTTGAGGGCGCGGCGCTCGCGGCGGTTCAATTGGGGTTCGGGGAGGACCGACGGCAGGAGGGTGGTCAGGTCGAGGTCGTCGAGGATCGGGGCGGGGGTGGGCTTGACCGGCTCGATCGCGGGCAGGCGGCCGTTGCCCTTGCCGTTCATGCCGTGGAGCTGCATCAGGCGGTCGATCGCGCGCAGCGCGTGGCCGGTCTGGCCGTCGGCGATGGAGTGCTCGACCAGGTGGGACAGCCAGGCCTCCAGACGCTCGAACATGGCGGCGTGGCCGGCCTCGCGGGCGGCGGACAATGTAGCCACCCGCTCGCCCATGCCGGGCTCGGCCAGCAGCGTCTCGCCCGAGGCCGGGTCGGCGTAGCCGATCATGCGGGCCGCGGTCGCGGGAGTGGCGCCGTTGGCGACCAGGCGGCAGAACAGTTCCTGGCGGGGGTCGAGCGTCACGGGCCGGCTCCTTGCGAATGCGCGTAGGACAGGCTGGAACAAAATAGGAACTAAGTCAAGAGGCGATCTGGACGGGGATGCGCCCGCGTGCTAGAGCGCAGGGCCATGACCCGCCGCGCCGACCTGGACGACTTCGACCGCCGCATCCTGACCGAGCTGCAGCGCGACTCGCGCCAGACGCTGGCGGAGCTGGGCACGCGGGTCGGGCTGTCGCAGACGCCGTGCTGGCGCCGGGTCAGGCGGCTGGAGGAGGCGGGCGTCATCCGCGGCTACGGAGTGCGCGTCGACCCGGCCGCGGTCGGCTTCGGCGAGGTGATCTTCGCCTTCCTGACCATGGGCGCGCACACGGTCGAGCTGCAGGACGAGATCCGCCGCGCGCTCGAGCTGGTGCCGGAGATCCAGGAGGCGCATTTCCTGAGCGGCGACCCGGACTTCCTGCTGAAGATCCTGGCGGTCGACAGCCAGCACTACGTGCGCGAGATCCTGCCCCGGCTGTACCGGCTGCCGCATGTCCGCTCGGTCCGCTCCAGCTTCTCGCTCGGCCGGGTCAAGGAGGCCGAGGCCGTCCCCGTCCAGTAGCCGGAACCGCCGATGATCCCGTGCTCCGCCCCCGAACACCTGGCCCGCTCGCTGCGGACGTGGCGGGTGCTGCGCCGCATGAAGCAGCGCCATGCCGCCGAGCTGCTGGGCGTGTCGCAGGCGACGGTATCGCGCTGGGAGAGCGGCCGGCAGGCGCCGGACCCGGAGGAGCAGGCGGCGATCCGGTGCTTGCTGCGGGCCGCGCTCGACAGTGCGGCCGACCGCGAGCTGGCCCGGCTGGTCGCGCAGTCGCGCCGCCCGGTCCACCTGATCTGCGACCTGACCCACACGCTGCTGGCGCTGTCGCCGTCGCGTGCGCGCAACTGCCGGGTCCCCGCGTCCGAGCTGATGGGCACGTCGCTGTGGCCGCATGCCAGCGAGGAGATCGTCGAGGCGGAGAAGCGCCTTGCGGAGTTCGGCTGGTTCGAGCCGGCACCGCCAGCCGTCGAGGGCGACACGGGGGAGAACCGCTCGCGCGAGCTGCGCATCCTGGAGAGCCGGTTCCGCTACGTCCGCTTCCAGCTTTCGGACGGCAGCTTCGTCCGGATGGTCGAGACGGTGGCACAGCGGACGGGGGGTGCGGCGGGCGGTGCGGAAGGATTTTGCGCCGAAGCGGCCCCTGGAGGATGATCCTGCCCCGCGGCCCGTGCCGGGACGCGCATGCGCAAGCCCAATTTCGCGCCGGTTGCGCTAGAGTCCGCATCCGGGGGCCGGCGCAGGGCCCGCGACCAATGGCGGCGGACACATGGCAATCAGCGTCTTCGACCTGTTCAAGATCGGCATCGGGCCGTCCAGCTCGCACACCGTCGGGCCGATGGTGGCGGCGCGGCGCTTCCTGGAGGAGACGGAGCGCCTGGTCCCGCTCGACCAGGTGACGCGGGTCTGCGCCTCGCTGCACGGCTCGCTGGCGCTGACGGGGCGCGGCCATGCCAGCGACTTGGCCGTGCTGCTCGGCCTCGCGGGGGAGCGGCCGGCCGACGTCGATCCCGACCGGGTGGCGGGCATCGTCGCCGACATCCGCGCGTCCGGCCGCATGGCCCTGCTCGGCCGGCGCGAGGTCGCGTTCCGCGAGGACGAGGACCTGGTGTTCGACGGGACCCTGCTGCCCGGCCACAGCAACGGCATGCGCTTCCTGGCGCTGGGCTCGACGGGGCTGGTGCTCAACGAGGGGGTCTACTACTCCGTCGGCGGCGGCTTCGTCGTCTCGGCCGACGAGCTGGCGCGCGGGCTCGCGGCGGCGGCGGAGAAGCCGGTGCCCCACCCGTTCCGCGACGGGCGCGAAATGCTGGCGATGGGGGCGAAGGCCGGGCTGACGATCGCGGAGATGGTGCGCGCCAACGAGGCGGCGCTCGGCACGCCGGCAGGGGAGATCGACGCGCGGCTGGACCGCATCCGCGACGCGATGCGCGGCTGCATCGAGCGCGGCCTGACCGGCGAGGGCGTGCTGCCGGGCGGGCTGAAGGTGCGGCGCCGGGCCAAGGGGCTGCTGGACGCGCTGAACGACCGCACGGGGCGCAACGACCGCATGGCGCACGAGATCGTGGACTGGGTCGGGCTCTACGCGATCGCGGTCAACGAGGAGAACGCGGCCGGCGGGCGCGTGGTGACGGCGCCGACCAACGGGGCGGCCGGCATCATCCCGGCGGTGCTGCGCTACTACGAGGAGTTCGTGCCGGCGGCCGATGCCGAGGGCAGCCGCACCTTCCTGCTGACGGCGGCGGCGATCGGCATGCTGTTCAAGCGCAACGCCTCGATCTCCGGCGCGGAGGTCGGCTGCCAGGGCGAGGTCGGGGTCGCGTGCTCGATGGCGGCGGCGGGGCTGGCGGCGGCGCTGGGCGGCACGAACGATCAGATCGAGAACGCGGCCGAGATCGGGATCGAGCACCATCTCGGCATGACCTGCGACCCCATCGGCGGGCTGGTGCAGATCCCGTGCATCGAGCGCAACGCGATGGGGGCGGTCAAGGCGATCACGGCGGCGTCGCTGGCGCTCAAGGGCGACGGCATGCACCACGTCTCTCTGGACGCGGCCATACGGACCATGCGACAGACCGGGCTGGACATGCAGAGCAAGTACAAGGAGACGAGCCAGGGGGGGCTCGCGGTCAACGTCACCGAGTGCTGAGACCGGGATGCCGAAGAAAGAAGCCTTCGGCATCGTGGTATCAGGGCCGCGACCGCGGCCCCGCGCCGCAAGGCGCGAAGCCAAGGTGCCGCGGAGCGGGCCGCCCGGCGTGTGGGGGCTGCGCTTCTCCCGACGTGTCGGGAGAAGCGCCCGGCGTGTGAGGGCTGCGCTTCTCCCGACGTGTCGGGAGAAGCGCTCATCGGCATGGGATCATCGAGGAGCGGGAACATGGCAACGGGCATTTCATTCGAACAGCGCCTCCCCGAGGCGGACCCGGACGTCGCGGCGGCGGTGCGGCGCGAGCTGGAGCGCCAGCAGGAGCAGATCGAGCTGATCGCGTCGGAGAACATCGTGTCGCGCGCGGTGCTGGACGCGCAGGGCACGGTGCTGACCAACAAGTACGCCGAGGGCTATCCCGGCCGGCGCTACTACGGCGGCTGCGAGTTCGTGGACGAGGTCGAGACGCTGGCGATCGAGCGGGCGAAGGCGCTGTTCGACTGCGCGTTCGTCAACGTCCAGCCCCATTCCGGCGCCCAGGCCAACCAGGCGGTGATGCTGGCGCTGCTGCAGCCCGGCGACACGGTGCTGGGCCTGTCGCTGGCGGCCGGCGGCCACCTGACCCACGGCGCGGCGCCGAACCTGTCGGGCAAGTGGTTCAACGCGATCCAGTACGGCGTGCGGCGCGAGGACTCCCGGATCGACTTCGACGAGGTCGAGCGCCTTGCGCGCGAGCACCGGCCGAAGATGATCATCGCCGGCGGCTCGGCCTATCCGCGGGTGATCGACTTCGCGCGGTTCCGGCGCATCGCGGACGAGGTCGGGGCGTATTTCCTGGTCGACATGGCCCATTTCGCGGGCCTGGTCGCCGGCGGCGCGCATCCGAGCCCCCTGCCCCACGCGCATGTCGTGACCACGACGACGCACAAGACGCTGCGCGGCCCGCGCGGCGGCATGATCCTCTCCAACGACGCCGATCTCGGCAAGAAGATCAACTCCGCGGTGTTCCCCGGCCTGCAGGGCGGCCCGCTGATGCATGTGATCGCCGGCAAGGCGGTGGCGTTCGGCGAGGCGCTGAAGCCGGAGTTCCGCACCTACGCCGCGAACGTGGTCGAGAACGCGTCGGTGCTGGCGGCGCGCCTGGTCGAGCACGGGCTCGACATCGTCTCGGGCGGCACGGACACGCATGTGGTGCTGGTCGACCTGCGGCCGAAGCGGCTGAACGGCAAGATCGCCGAGGCGAGCCTGGAGCGCGCCGGCATGACCTGCAACAAGAACGGCATCCCCTTCGACCCGGAGAAGCCGATGATCACGTCGGGCGTGCGGCTCGGCAGCCCGGCCGCGACGACGCGCGGCTTCGGC
>NZ_DASYHS010000112.1:0-8216 GCF_035998295.1 Arenibaculum sp.
GATCGGGCATGGACGCCCGATCGCGGGAATCCGGTCCACGGCGAACCGCCCCAGCAGCAAGCCCCCGCCCCGGCGCGCTTGCGACCCGCAACGGCAAGCACCACCGATGCTGAAGACATTCTTCGTTTGGAGCTTCATCGCCTTCCCGCTGGCGATCGCCCTGGTCTGGATCGCGTATCGCGCCCGGTTCTTCCTGATCGGCATCATGGGTATCGCGCTCGTCATCTCGGTGATCTGGGGATTGCTGAGGCTGAGCGACGTCCTGCACGCTGCGACGGACGGACCGGCGGAGAGCCCCATGGTCCACCCGATCGTGGAACGGATCGCCTGCTCGAGCGGCGGCACGGGCATCCGCCCGGCTCCGTGCGGCGGCTGACGGCGGGGCGCGCCCATGGGCGAAGGGCTCCTGGCATCGGCGATCGACTTCCTGCTGTCGGCGGCGGCGCTCGCACTGGCGCCGGTACTGCCGCTGGCCCTTGCGACCCGTATCGTCAACGGGCTGCAGGACGCCCGCACCGTTTGGACCCCCCACATAGAGGTGCTGGCGCTGATCGTCGGCGTGGCCGGCGGCGTCATCGTCTTCTTCCACAACGTGGATCCCGGCAGCCTCGGCGCCGGCGAGATTTTCCGCCGGGGCGGCCCCTGGGACCTGGATGTCGCAGCGTTCCTGTCGAGCCGCGGCAATCCGCTGGCCTATTCGTTCGAACCGCTTCTTCCGTGGCCCTATTCGGATGCCATCGGGTTCGGGGCGGGCACGCTCGTCTTCCTGCTGATCGGCGCGGTGGCATACGCCCCTGCCCTGTTCTTCCGGTCGCCGCGCGCGATCGCGAACGGGATCCGGAACGTCGTGATCGCGGTGTGGGCCGTATTCGCGACCTGTTATGGGCTCTGCTACGCCCTGTGGCTGCTGAACCAGTTGAACTTCTGGGCTTTTCTCGTCCTGCTCTGGGTCGTTCAACTGGCCCGCAGCCGATCAGAACGGGTCGTCCTGAAGCTGAACTGACCACGGCACGCCGCCTTGAAACCGCCTAGGAGAGGCTCCCCGATCATGCCGAATTTCCGCTCTCGAGTTCTCGCCACGGCCCTGGCCGCCGCCCTGGCGACCGCCCTTGCCGGGCCAGCGGTGGCGAACGCCCAGGACGATGCCGCCCCGGCCGCGCCCCGGGCCGCACTCGACGAGGCCGAGCAGATCATCGTCGACGCCCTGAAGCGCGCCCTCGACCTGGCGTCGTCGCTGGGGGCGCTCGTTCCCTACAGCATGCCCGAAACGCTGCCCAACGGCGACATCATCATCCGGCGGACGCAACCCGCCGCCCCGGTCGGGCCGGGAACCGGGAACCCGGACGGGAACGGGGCGATACGGCTGTAGCCGCCGCCTCCGTCCCGCCTGCCCCTCACCCGGCGGGCTGCCGCACTTCGACGATGCCGGGCGCCGGCCGGCGGATGACGCCGCCGAGAGGGCTCGCCTTGACGTCCCCGCCGGCGACGTCATCGCGGCAGAGGTCCCGGCGCAGGGCAAGGTGCGCCTCCTGCTGGGCCAGATAGGGGTCGCCCGGCGGCACCGTCGGCGTCACGCCGTCGCTGGCATAGGCGACCGCCCGGTCGGCGACCAGGTACGGCAATGCGAGATCGTCGCCCAGCACGCCGAACGTCGCGGCGTAAAGGGCGAACTGGCCCGTCAAATCGCGCACCGTGGTCGGCCCCAGCACCGGCAGGACCAGATAGGGGCCGTCGGGAATGCCGTAGCTGCACAGCGTCGCGCCGATGTCTTCCGCACGGCTGACCCAGCCCATCCGGCCCGCCACATCGAAAATGCCGCCGATGCCGGCCGTCGAGTTGATGGCGAAGCGCCCGGCCGATACGCCCGCGTTCCCGAAGTCGCCCTGCAGAAGGCTCGCCGCGGCCGTCACCGGCTCGCGCAGGTTGGTGAAGGCGTTGTCGATGCCGGCCTGCACGACCGCCGGGACGACGGAGCGGTAGGCGGCGGCAACCGGCGTCGTGACGGTCGTCGCAAGGGCCATGTTGAAGGTGTGGGCCGCCCTGTTGACGGTCTCCAGCGGATCCCAGACCGCGCTTTCAGGTGCCGGTGCCTGCGCCAAGGCCGGCGTCGCCATGAGGGACATGACGACGGCTCCAAGCGCCAGGTGCCTCGGACTTGCCCTGGACATCGATTTTCCTCCTCTATGCGGATCCGAACGGGTGCCGTCGGTGCTCGAACGACGTGTAGGCCTCGTCACGCAGGAAACCGTACTCGTCATGGCATGAAACCGTAGGCGATGGCGACCGCGGTGGCGGCGGCGAGGCCGGTGGCCAGCGATCCCGTGGCCACGACGCCGATCACGAAGGCCCCGCCGGCCACCGCGGCCCCGGCATAGACCTGCTCCGCGACCAGCCCGTACGCGGTGTCGCTCTCGGCGGCCGGCATCTCCGTCGGAACGCGTGCGGCGGCCGGCGTCTCCGACGGAATGCCTGCGGCGGCCGTCACGTGCGGGCCGACGGATTCCGCCGATGCGGGCAGGCTGTGCAGCGCGGTCGCCAGTAGCAGCAGTCCGGCGACGATGCGCCCGAGCCAGTGGTGTCGCACCTTCATCCCCCTTCGCTCATCGAACCTGTCTCAGGATCGACGCCCCGTCGACGACGACCCGCGTCCCGGCCGTCAGGCCCGAACGCACGATCATCTGGTCGCCGGCCAGCCTTTCCGCCTGCACCTGCCGCGGCACGAATATCTCCGCGGCCGAGCGTTCCCACACCAGGGTGCGGCCGTCGCCGTCGCGCACGATGCTGGCGGCCGGCACCGGAACGCCCGTGACGGTCCGCTGGCTGCGCACGATCACCGTGACCGGCTGCCCCACCGACAGGCCGTCACCCGTCGAGCGGACCCGGAACTGCAACGGAATCGCCTGGTTGCTGAGCGTCAGCCCGCCACCGACGAAGTCGAGTTCCAGTGCCTGCCCGTCCGGCGTCAGTGCGGCCGCGTCGCGTATGTCGGCCGCGATCCCGGGATCGTAGGCGGCGGCTTCGACCCACAGCTCCTTGGGATCGACGATCCCGAAAACCGTCTGGTTCGCGTCGACCGCGCTGCCCGCGACCGCCGCGACCTGCGATATCATGCCGTCGGCAGTCGCGCGCAGCTCGTCCCGTCCGTCCATCGCCGCCTGGAGCGCGGACAGTTCGCGCCGGTGGCCGTCGAGCTGGACGCGCAGCGCCTCGATCTTGTTCTCCCGATATCGGACGAACAGGACTTCCTTGAGCCGGACGATCTGCTGGTTGGTCAGGGAGATCTGGTTGATGAGCTGCTGAATCCGCGCCTCGATCTGGACCCGTTCCGAGACGCTCATGACCGGGCGCAGGAAGGCCAGCAGGTCGCCGCGGCGGACGGTCATGCCGAGATAGGGGAAGCGGCCCTCCCGCGCCTCGACGATACCCGGCCGTGTCGCCTGCACCAGCGTTCCGGAGGCCGGATTGGTGATGACGTGGCCCGGGATCTCATGGGTCACCGGAACGGTGTCCCGGCGGGTCACCTGCCAGCGCATGGAGAACAGCCGCTGCGTCGTGATCGGCAGGAAGACCGAACCGTCCGGCCGGCGATGCGGCGTGTCGCGGACCATGCCGAGCACGGCCTGCATCTCGGGACCGTCGGCCTCCTGGCTCCGGTCCGGCTCGCCGTCGGCTCCCGCTTTCCGGCCCGGCTCCACCGGCAGCCAGTCCGGTCCGGAGCCGGCGGCCGGCTCCGGCCGGCTGGCGCCGGTGGAGCCGGAACTGCCCAGAACCTCGGGTCCGGCCGTTGGGACGGATCGGCCGAACGTGCTGGAGGCCAGGATCGGCACGATACCGGTCGCGACGGGCTCCGAAGTTCCGGCCTGCCGCATCGGTGCGCCGACCGATTCGGGCTCGGGAGTGATCGTGCTTGCGCCGAAGTCCTGGGTTTCGTTTTCGACGATGTACATCGCCAGGTACTTGGTACTGGTCTCCGTCACGACCGTCGTAAGCGCAAGACTGGCAGCAATGAACAAGGTCGTCAGAATATAGCCCATATCATACCCTGAGGAAGACAGTACCAAACACAATCACGATATCGAAACCGGCAAGCATTTCAGATCATATCTTCGGCACCGGCCTTACTTCCTTCCAATTTCTCACAGCCAATATTGAAATTGACCATCGCCCCGCCTTTGGACAGAATGCTGTCAAACCTGAAATGCAGGACGCCGATGAGACTTCTGACTGCCTTCGCATGGATCGCTCTGTCGACCCTTTCCGTCCCGCCCACGGGTATCGCGGCGGAAGGCCCCAGCGACATCGACTTCCGCGGCGTCGCCGGCGTCCGGGTCACGATCAGCCCGATGAGCGCCGACGCCACGGACTGCCGCCTGGCCGCCGACCCGCTGCTCCGGGAACTGGAGCAGCAGTTGACCGCCAAGGGCCTGAAGGCCATGCCGGAGAGCGACGTCGTCGCCACGATCACCGTCCTCTCCGCCTATGAGCCGAACGCCGGTCGGTGCAGTTCGGCGGTCATGCTGGGCGCCTACCGCAAGGCTTCATTCTTCGACGAAGACGCCGGCTGGCTGCGGACCGGCCATGTCGTCGTCTGGCAGAGCGGGCTGCTGACCAGTTCCTCACCCGAACAGCACCCCGCCGGCGTGCGCGATGCCCTGGCCCGCCTGGGCGACGCAATGGCCCTGGACTGGCATCGGGCCAACGAAACACCGTAGGGCCGGCCGCGTCCGTCCCGGCCCTACGGGACGGACTTCAGTTGCCGTACAGCCAATTGCCGACATAGCCGCCGACGACGGCGCCGACGGTGGTCACGGCCGCTTGACCGGCCATCACGGCGTAGCTGGCGTTCATCAGTTGGCCGCCACCGGACGCCCCCGCCACCAGGACGGGCGTGATCATCCCACCGGTCGCGACATTGGCCACGACGACGCCCGCGACCGCACCGGCCGCGATCGCCGCGACCTGGTAGCCGGTCGGCCCCTCGACCATCTCGCTCGGCATCGGGACCGACTGGGCGAGCGGTACGGCGGGGGCAGCCGGCATCTCGGCCGGCGCATTGGAGGCGTCCTGCGCGAAGGCGAGTGCCGGGGTCAATACCATCCACAGGGCTAGTATCGGTGCACGCATGGCCATCATCTCTCCAAATCTTTGAAATTCATCGGGCGCGCTCCAGGTGTCGACCAGCCGCCGGAAACACTATCAGGGTACCTGTTCTTCCGGGTTACTCAATAAGAAAATCCCAAGCGGCGCCATTCAGGCCGGGCGGAGCGGCGTCCGGACCTCGGTCGCCTCCGGATCGCCCTTCCTGCCGATTTTGTTGTACCAGCGCCGCGACCACAGCAGTCCCGCGCGCTTGGCCCGGAACGCGTTCTCCTCCATCACGCGCTTGACCCGGACCCGAGCCGCCTCGTCGCTGAGCGAACCGCCGGCGAGGCCGTTGTAGATGGCCGCGGCTTCAGCGAATTTCTTCTTGCCGAGCTTGCGCCGCTTGCCGCCGAAGCGTTCGAGGATGGAGAGCATCCGCCGGTCGATGTCGCGCTCGACGCGGATGTCGCGTCGATGCGCGACGCTCAGCAGGATTCCCCGCGCCTCCTCGGGATCGAGTTCGAAGCGTGCGATGCCGTCCTCGAGCAGACGGCGCTCCTCCGCCTTCGACAGGAAGGGACGGTCGAGGGCCGCGAGTTCCACGTAACCGCTGAAGCGCTGTTGGGCGTTGTCTTTGTTCGACATCCATCGTCTCCGGACCGATAGCGGGCGGTACCGTCATTTCCAGAATTGAAAAATTGCGACTGCAGCGTGTGAAAATAGAGTCAACGACACGCCAATCACGATGGCTTGGGCGATGGCCTCGTTGATGGAGACCACCGAGGTCTTGCGACGAAGTCCGATGACGGCGGCGGCCAGGCCACCAAGCACGGAACTGAGCAGAATCTTCCCGAGGATCCAGTAGAACTCGACGACGAGGGCCGGACCGGCCTCCGTCAGGCGCCGGAAGTAGTTCTCCTGCCAGAATTCGACGGGCTGGTCGGGAAAGAACAGCCACCACGTCTGCAGTGCCGCCCAGGCCGAGGTGACCAGTGCGACGCCCGTCAGCAGCACGAGAGAGATCACGTTGGCGCAGATCACCGACACCAGCAGGTAGCGCAATGCCGGGATGTTCAGGTTATGCATCGCCCGCAACTGCGAAGACAGCGTCCGGTTGCTGAAATCGGCCGAGATGATGGCGCTGTTGCGTGCAACGACCAGAATCGAGGCGATCAGCGGCACCGCGACGGTGGTCTGCACGAAGCCGATGCCGGCCAGGGTCTCGTCGTGCAGGATCGACTTCAGATAGCCGCCGAAGGAGTGATAATTGAAGCCGAACCAGATGGACACGAAGCCCATGATCAACCCGCCGAGCGCGAGATAGACCAGCATCGACGGGGCTGCGCACAGCACCCAGAAATACTCGGCGAAGTATCGGGCGAACCACTTCGCCGAGGATCCCCGGCGCATGCGACGATGCCATGCGGCACTGGCCGCGTCGGCCGCGGAGGGGGCGCCGGCATTGCCGACGTCGAGCGCCATCATCTCGCGCTCGACCGTTTCCATATCCGCCGGGATCGGGCGGATCGTGGATGTCCGCGAGTCGAGCAGCAGGACCTTGTCCGCAAGGGGCAGCAGATCCTCGACATGATGGGCGACGATGACGGCGGGGCGCCCACTCTCCCGGCAGATGTCCTTCACGATGCCGGCCAGCCGGCGCGACGACTTGATGTCGAGGCCGGAGTTCGGCTCGTCCAGCACCAGGACCGGGTGGTCGGCCAGCATCGTCCGCGCGATCGCGACGCGCTGCTTCTGACCGCCGCTGCAGGCGGCGACCACCGTGGCCGGGTGGATGTCGGCCAGCAGCGACAGCAGGGCGTCGTTGCGTGCGAGGTCGACCGGCCCCGCGTGATCGGCGGCGATGCGCAGGTTCTCGCCGACGGTCAGGTCGTCGAACAGCGCGTTACCCTGGAACACCAAGCCGCACAGGTCGCTGCGCGTCGTCGACAGGTCGACGGAACGCCCGCCGCTTCGCAGGACGCCGGAGACCTGCCAGCGGTTTTCGCCATCCTCCAGCAATCCGCACAGCAGATTGACGAGGCTGGTCTTGCCGCTGCCGCTCGGCCCGACCAGGAGCACGAATTCGCCTCGATGGAGGTCGAACGAGACCGCATCCACGAGACGGGCGCCGGCAGGCGTGCGGATGGACAGGCCCTCGGCCCGCAGAACCGGATCCCCGTTCATGCCGCACCCCGCACGTCCAGAGCCTTCAGGACGATCGCCGCCTCCGGATCGAGGCGCAGGATCCGGTCGCGATCCTCGGGCGTCACGAACAGGATCAGCCTGCCGCGGCGCTTGAGCATCATGGACTTGAAGATCTGCGCCGCCAGAGGGTTGAGGTCGCTCTCGTTGCCGAGCCCCGCGAGGTGGCGCGGCAGCGCACTCAGCAGGTCCATCACGGCCGCCGACAGCGGCTGCAGCTCCGCGTGCAGCCTGGGGTCCTGCATCAGGTCGCCGACGACCGCCGTTGCCTGCGGATCGCGGACCAGGGCGTCGACCGTCCCGATCACGAGGCGCTCGAAGAAGCGCTGCGCCTCGACCGTCCCGAGCAGCTCGTCGCCCAGCCCCATCAGGCTCCGGCGCAGGGCGGGATCGCGCAGGGACGCCGCCACGGCCTCGCCGAAGGGGGTGTAGTCGAGACGGTAGCCGACGAGCGCACCGAACACGTTGCTCCAGTTGGCCCGGGCCATGTCCCACAACGCCTGCTCGAACCGCGGCCGCAGGGCGTCGCCGATCTCGGCCCGCACGGCGTCGCGCACGATGGGCTCGGACCGGGCGAGCAGGTCGCGGAACGCAATCTGGCTGCGCGCGTCGTCCCAGGCCGCGGCGACGGCGTCGCCGAGGACGGCGCGCAGGCGCGGCCGGTATTCACGGGTGAAGATCTCGGACGTGATCACCGCCTCGAACGACCGACCCGCCTCGTCCTGAAGGTCGCCGATGCGCGTGCGCAGCTCGGCGCGGGATTCGTCGGACGTGACCAGCCACAGCACGCCCGGCCCCGCTTCGAGGAGCAGCGCCTCGGTGGCGCCGGCCGCCTGCGCCGCCGTCGATCGGAAGAACTCGATCCGCACGACGCCGTCGTCCCCGGCCTCGGCAACCGCATGGCGGACGAAGCTGCGGTCGTCCCGCATCAG
>NZ_DASYHS010000128.1:0-9228 GCF_035998295.1 Arenibaculum sp.
CAGGCCACGCAGCGGCTGGAGATCCATTTTCGTTCGGACGTCAACGAATACAGCGCCATCCTCGAGCCGACGGCCGAAGGCACCCTCGTCTTCACCGAGGAAAGCTGCGCGTTCATGGGCGCGCGGAAGGAGATCCACGTCCCGAACCAGACCGAGACCCAGCTCCGCCGCACCAGGCGCGGGGGCCGCATCCCGCCCTACATCTACCGGCCGATCGAGAACTGGCGCGTCTACCATTTCCACGACACCTCGGAGAACGCACCTCTGCGCAGCAGCGCACCTTTGATCGAGCCGGAGCGGCTCGCCGCGGACGGCGGCAACCTGCCCGCCTTCCTCTTCTATCTGCAGGAGCAGCATCCAGAGACCTTGGAGATGCTGCTGGACTTCGTCCGGATGGTGGCGCCGTTCATCGGCACGTTCGTCCTGCGCCCGGAAGCGCTGAACAGCGACCTGATCCGGCTGCGGTGGCGCCATGTGGGCCGCGACGAACTGTTCGACGTCAGCGATCTGTCGGACGGCACCTTGCGCTTCATTGCCATGGCGGCCCTGCTGCTTCAACCGGACCCGCCCTCGACCATCGTCCTCGACGAGCCGGAACTCGGCCTCCATCCTGCCGCGGTCGCCCAGCTCGCCGCCCTGATGTACCAGGTGGCGCCGGAGGTGCAGATCATCGCGGCGACGCAGTCGCCGGTCTTCGCCAACCAGTTCGGCTGGGAGGATTTCGTGATCGTCGACCGGGTGGAGGATGCCTCCTGCTTCCGCCGGCTGTCCAAGGAGGAGGTCCTGCCCTGGATGGACGAGTTCGCGATGGGGGACATCTGGGAGAAGAACGTGATCGGGGGCCGCCCGTGAGCATCCGCCTCGCCGTTTCGGTCGAGGGGCAAACGGAAGAGCGGTTCGTCAAGGTCGTCCTGGCTCCCCATCTCGCCGGCTTTCGCATCTGGGCCACGCCGGTGATCGTTGCGACCAGCCGCAGCGCCGCCGGCACCAAGGCGAAGGGCGGCGGCATCAATCTGGATCGCGTCGTGGGCGAGTTGCGCCGTCTGCGGTTCGACTATCGCGACGGTTTCGTGACGTCCCTCTACGACTTCTACGGCTTCCGCGACCGGCAGCCGGGCGAGGACGTGGCGGCCCTAGAGCTGCGGATCGCGCAACGGCTGGGCTCGCCCCCGAACCTGATCCCCTACGTCCAGCTCCATGAGTTCGAAGGACTGCTGCTGTCCGATCCGGCCATGGTCGCGGCCTATTTCAAGGCGCCCGCACTGGAGACGCTGGTCGCGTCCGCGGTGGCTCGCGCCGGATCGCCCGAACGTGTCAACGACGGTCCGAACACCGCGCCATCGAAACGGCTCGAGGAATGGACCCGCGAGCACGCGCCTCCCCTGCTGCGCTACACCGCACGGACCAAGCTGCTTCACGCGCCGCAGTTCGCCGATCACCTGAAGCTGCCGGTGATCCGGGCCGCCTGCGCGCGCTTCGACGACTGGGTGTCGCGGCTGGAACGGCTCCGCCGCTGACCGGAGGGAGTCGAGCCGTCGCCGGACGGCTCGACTTGCATACTCAGGCGCGTGCCGCCGCCGGCCGGGCGCGCAGGCCGAGCGCGCGCTCGGCCGCCGGGCGCAGCGCATAGGCGCCGTCGCCGAGCAGGAACTGCACCACCAGCGCCGCCGCCCAGAACGCGGGATAGCTCCAGCCGCCGTTCTCGTTGGAGAAGATCCAGCCGTTCGGGAAGTGCTGCAGGGTCGCCCCCAGCAGGACCGGCAGGGCCGCCAGCGACACCCAGCGGCTCCACAGGCCGGCGACCAGCATCAGGCCGCCGACGGCCTCGACCGCGATCACGTAGTAGGCGAGTGCGGCCGGGTAGCCGATGGACTCGAAATACGCCGCCGTGCCGGCCGGGGTGAAGGTCAGCACCTTCAGCAGGAAGCCGTAGGCGAACAGGCTGAGGCCGAGCGAAACGCGCAGGATCAGGGCCGCGTAGTCGGCCCGGGTGTCCGTGGTCATGGGATGTCTCCTCCATCCGGTGGGATGCCCGGAAACCCGGGCCGCTGGAGAGGAGCATCGCGGATCGGCGCCTGCCGGAATAGCGATGAAATTCCGATCAAAATCATCTGTAAGGGAGATGATGTTCAGTCGACGCCCTGGCGCAGCCGGTCCAGCATCCAGGCCGCCGCCGGGCCGGGCACCTCGCCGGCGCGGTGGAAGGCGAAGGCCGGCAGGTGGTCGGTCTCGGGGACGCTCTCGATCGCGAGGCGCACGAGGTCGCCGCACTCCAGGTCTTCGGCGACCATGTGCCGGGGCATCATGCCCCAGCCGAGGCCGGCCAGCAGCAGCTCGCGCTTGCTCGACAGGTCGCCGACGCGCCAGGTCCGCGGCGACAGGACCCAGAAGTCGCGGCCCTCGGTCAGCCGGCTACGGTCGCTCAGCACGATCTGGACGTGGTCGCGCAGCCGCTCCTCCGGGATCCTCCCCCCGGCGCGGGCGAGTGGGGAGCCCGCCGCCGCCACCGGGACCATCTGGACCGGCCGCAGCGCATGCCCGGTCAGGCCCGCGGGAAGCTGCGGCATCGTCGCCAGCACGCCCAGCGCGCAGGTCCCGTCCGTGACCTTCTCGACCACGCCGCCCAGCGCCTCGACGAACAGGCGCACCGCCACGGTCGGGAAGCGCTCCCGGAACTCGGAGAGGATGCGCGCGAAGGCGCGCATGGGATAGACCGCGTCCAGGACGACGGCGAGCTCGGGCTCAAGGCCCGACGCGATCGCCGAGGCCTGCGCGCGCAGCCTCTCGCTGCGCTCGACGATCGAGCGGATCTCCGCCAGCAGCGCGCGGCCGGCCGGCGTCGGCACCGGGCGGTAGCCGTCGCGGTCGAACAGGGCGACGCCGAGCTGGCGCTCCAGGCTCATGACCGCCTGACTGACGGCCGACTGCGCGCGGCGCAGCCGCTTCGCCGCCGCGGTGAAGCTTCCGGCCTCGACGACCGCCAGCACGACGCGGAGCTGGTCCAGCGAAACGGGATCGATGTTCATGGCGGGACAGCGTAGCGGGTGCCCGGGTCGGCGATCAATCCGGCCAGTGCCGGCCGGCCCGCCCGGGCCTATGATGCGTCACCTGCCGGAGCGGGAGGAGGTCCGCATGGGAAGCGACGTGAGACTGCGCGATGCCGTGCGCGAGGACGCCCCGGCCCTCGCCCGGCTGTTCCTCGCCTCCTCCCACGGACTGTCGGAGCATGTCTGGAGACAGGCGGCGCTGCCGGGCGAGACGCCGCTCCTGTCCGGCATAAGGCGCTACGCCCGCGACGGCGGCCCTTTCACCTGGCGCTGCTGCCTGGTCGCCGAGAGCGAAGGACGGGTGGCCGCGATGCTGCACGCCTTTCCCATGGAGGCGGCGGCCCCCGACATCGGCGACGACCCCGTGCTGCGCCCCTACGCCGAACTCCACGATCCCGGAAGCCTGCGCGTCTCCGACCTCGCGGTGTTCCCGGAGTTCCGGGGCCGCGGCATCGGCACCCTGCTGCTCGCGGCGGCGCAGGAGAAGGCCCGGGCGCTCGGGCTGGCGCGGCTCAGCCTCACCTGCTTCGAGCGCAACGAGGGCGCGCTGCGGCTCTATCTGAGGCTTGGATACCGGGAGATGGCCCGGCGGCCGGTCGTCCCGCACCCCTGCCTCGCCATCGCGGACGGCGACGTGGTGCTGCTGGGAAAGCCCGTCACCTCCTGACTAGGCGCCTCATGTCCACTCCCGTCTCCGGCCTGCCGTCGTCTCGGCTTCCTCGAACAGCCAGCCTGCGAACGCCCGGGCGGCCGGCGACGGTTCGCGGCGGCGCGGCTCGACCAGCCAATGGCCGAAGCGATCCGTCGTCACGTGGTTCGGGCAAGGCAGGACGAGGGCGCCGGCACGCACCCGGTCCGCGATCAGGACGAGACGCCCGAGGGCGATGCCCTGCCCCTCGATCGCGGCTTGCAGGACGATGTTGTAGTCGGTGAGCTCGATCCTGCGCGCGCCGGCGAGATCCACGCCGCTGGCCTCTGCCCAGGCCTGCCATTCGGTCCCGCGCGCCGCGCAGAGCAGCGGATGGCGCAGCACGTCCCGCGGCTCGCCGATGGCCGGGCCGCGCCGAAGCAGGGCCGGGCCGGCCACGGGCGTCAGGCGCTCCGCCAGCAGGAGCCGGGCCTCGCCGCCGTCCCAGTTTCCGGTGCCGTATCGGATCGCCATGTCCGCCTCGCCGGCGTCGAGGTCGGTCAGCCGCAGGGTCGGATCGAGGACCAGCTCGATGCCGGGATGCGCCTGCGTGAAGCGGGCGAGCCGCGGAACGAGCCAGTTCGCCGCGAAGGACGGCAGCGGGCTGACGCGCAGGCGCTCCCGACCCGCGCGCTCCCGCAGATCGGCCGTGCCGGACGCGATCATGTCGAGGCTCCTGCGGATCACCTGGAAGTACCGCTCGCCCTCGGGCGTGAACGCGATCCCCCTCGCCCCCCGAACGAACAGCGCCTTGCCGAGGTAGCGCTCCAGCGCCGCGATGTGGTGGCTTACGGCGCTCTGGGTGATCGACAGCTCGTCGCCCGCGCGGCGGAAGCTCATCAGCCGGCCGACCGCCTCGAAGGCGCGCAGGGACTGCAGGGGCGGCAGAGTCGGGGATGCGCGCATCGCGGGCCGCAGGGCTGGAGTGGGCCGGGCTGGACTGGACTGGACTGGGCCGGGCGAAGCTAGCATCGATCGCAAGACATGAGCCATATCGATCGCACGCGGCGATGCTTTGAATTGGCCATGCGGGTCCCGGGGGCGGCACAGTCGCGCAAACAGCAGGAGCTAGAGCCAATGACCACCATCGCGGAGAAGCTGACGGCCCTCGGCCTCTCGCTGCGGCCCGCGGCGGCACCGGCCGGGAACTACGTCCCGACCGTCCGGGCCGGCAATCTCCTTCACGTCTCGGGGCAGATCAGCCTGGTCGACGGCAAGCCGGGCTTTCTCGGCCGCCTCGGCGCGGAGCTGGACGTCGAGCAGGGGCGGGAGGCCGCCAGGGCCGCCGCTCTCGGCGTCCTGTCCCAGGTGGCGGGCGCGACCGACGGGACGGTCGCGGCCGTCCGCCGGGTCGTCCGGCTGAACGTCTTCGTCGCGGCGACGCCGGAGTTCACGCGCCATCCCGACGTCGCCGACGGCGCCTCCGACCTCATGGTGGCGGTGTTCGGGGAAGCGGGGAAGCACGCGCGCGCCGCGGTCGGCGTGGCCTCGCTGCCGCGCGGGGTCGCGGTCGAGGTGGACGCAGTCGTCGAGATCGAGGACCGGGCGTGACCGGCACGCTGGACGTCGCGCGCCTGCGGGACGAGACGCCGGGCTGCGCGTCCGGCGCGCATTTCAACCATGCCGGAGCCTCCCTGCCGAACGCCGCCACCGTAGCGGCGGTGACCGGGCATCTCCGGCACGAGGCGCTTCACGGCGCGATGGAAGCGGCGGCCGGGGCCGGGGGCACCATCGCGGCGGCGCGGGCCGACGCCGCGGTGCTGCTGGGGGCGGCGGCGGACGAGGTGGCCTTCACAACCAGCGGCTCGGCCGGCTTCGGACTCGCCTTCGCGGCCTTGCCGAAGCTGCGGGCAGGAGACCGTATCCTCGTCGGGCGGCAGGAATGGGGCGGCAACCTGGCCACGATGCGGGCGGCCGCCGACCGGGCCGGCGCCGGCGTCGAGGAAATCCCCTGCCGCGACGACGGCAGCGTCGACCCGGACGCGCTGGCGGCGATGATCGACGACCGCGTGCGGCTCGTCTCGCTGACCTGGCTGCCGGCGAACGGCGGCCTGGTCAACGACGCCGCCGCGGTCGGCCGCGTCGCCAGGGGCGCCGGGGTGCCGTACTTCGTCGACGCCGGCCAGGCCCTCGGGCAGATGCCGGTCGATGTCGGCGCGATCGGCTGCGACGTCCTGGCGGGCGCCGGGCGCAAATATCTTCGCGGCCCGCGCGGTACGGCGCTGCTCTACGTGCGCTCGGGCTTCGCCGAGAGGCTCGACCCCGCGTTCCTCGACGTGCAGTCGGCCCCGTGGTCGGGAACCGGACCGGCGCGGCGCACCGATGCACGGCTGTTCGAGATGGCTGAGACGCCGGTGGCGCTGCTGCTCGGGCTCGCCGTCGCGCTGAGCCAGGCCCGCTCCATCGGCGCCGACGCGATCCGGCAGCGGATCCGGCACCTGGCCGACGGCCTCCGGGCGCAACTCGCCGGGATCGCCGGCGTGACGGTCCGCGACCTGGGCACGGAGCGGTCCGGGCTGGTGTCGTTCACCCTCGACGGGATGGAAGCGCAGGACCTGCGGGAGCGGCTGGCCCCGAAGGGCTGCGCGTCGGCGCGAACGGCGTGCCCTACACGCCGCTCGACATGGCGGCGCGGGGGCTCCGCGAGATCGTCCGCGCCTCGGTGAGCTATCTCAACACCGAAGACGAGATCGCCCGGCTCGTCCGCGCGGTCGCCGGCCTTGCGCGGTGACCCGCCGCGGGCCGCGCAAAGGGCCCCCTCACCCCTTGATCCCGGAGAAGGCGAAGGCGTTCACGAACAGGCGCTGGCCGACCAGGAAGGCGGCGACGATGGGCGTCGACACCAGGGCGGCGCTCGCCATCAGCGCGCCGAAATCGGTGCCGGACTCGGCGTTGCGCGCGAACAGCGCGGCCAGCGCCGGCGGCGCCAGCTCGGCCGATTCGACGACCAGGAACGGCCAGAACAGGTCGTTCCAATGCGCCACCACCGACAGCACCGCGAAGGCTGCCACGGTCGGGCGGATGCAGGGCAGGACGACGCGCAGCAGGATCGACGCCTCGCCGAGCCCGTCGAGCCGCGCCGCCTCGAACAGCTCCTCCGGAAGGCCGGCGATCGCCTGGCGGAACATCAGGATGCCCAGCGCCGAGGCCGCGAAGGGCAGCACCAGCGCCGCGTAGGTGTCGACGAGCCCCAGCTCGACGAAGCCGACATAGAGCGGCAGCGCGGTGACATGGATCGGGATCGGCACGGCGGCGAGCACGACCGCGCCGGCGAGGCCGCGCCCGCGGAAGCGCCCGCGCGCCAGCGCATAGCCGCAGGGAATGCAGCAGGCGAGCTGGAGCAGCAGGATCAGCGCGCAGACCAGCACCCCGTTCAGCAGGCTGCGGCCGACCAGCGGTGCCGCCAGCACGCGCTCGTAGTGGCGCAGGGTCAGCCAGCCCCCGGCCGGGCCGGTCCCCAGCACCGACAGGTCGAGAACCGAGACGGTCAGCATCACCGCGTAAGGCACCAGCCAGACCAGCGCCAGCAGCCCCAGCGCCGCCCGCGTCCCCCGGCCGTTCACGCCGCCACTCATACCGCCCCGGCCCGGCGGACGAGGCGCCAGTAGGCGATGCACAGCAGCGCCAGCGGCCCCAGCAGCACGACCGTCATCGCGGCGGCGCGGCCGATGTCGAAATAGCTGAAGCCCTCGCGCCAGATCGCGTACAGCATCACCTCGGTGGCGCCGGCGGGGCCGCCGCGGGTCAGCACGGCCACGAGGTCGAAGACCTGGAGCGCGTGGACCGCGGTCGCGAGCAGCGCGAACGCCGCCGTCCGGCCCAGCAGCGGCACCATGATGCGCGCCGCGCGCTCCCAGCCCGGCGGCACGCCGTCCAGCGCCGCCGCCTCCAGCAGGTCGGACGGCACCGCCTGCAGGGCCGCCGAGAACAGCACCATGTTGAAGCCGAGCTGCTGCCACACCCCGATCGCGCACAGCACCCACAGCGCCTGGTCGGGATCGGCGAGGAAGGCCTGGGGCGACAGGCCGAGGGCGGCGAGCAGCCCGTTCACGGGGCCGATCGAGGGATGGAGGATCAGCTCCCACACCACGCCCATCGCGACCAGCAGCGAGACGTAGGGCACGAACAGCGCCGCGCGCAGCCAGGGCCGCCACCGCCCGGCCCCCTCGGCCGCGATCGCGGCGGCGAGCCCGCCCAGGACCGACAACGGCGTCACCAGCAGGAAATACAGCGCGCTGTTGGCGACCGCGCGCAGCACGCCCGGGTCCGCCAGCACCGAGGCGTAGTTGTCCGCCCCGACCGGGGCCAGGTCCCGGTAGCCCAGCCGGTAGTCGGTGAGGGAGAAGGCGGCGACGGCCAGCAGCGGCACGAACACCGAGGCGCCCAGCATCAACAGCGCCGGCGCCGCGAAGGCGGGCGACGGGCCCCTCACGCCGTCACGCGGCCGCAGGCCGCTCCGTCGGCGTCGAAGGCGAGCCAGCCCTCGGGGCCGGGCGCGACCGCGAAGGCGTCGGGCGGAAGGATCACGCAGGGGCCCGGCAGGCGCAGCGAGACCTGGGTGCCGCCGGGGGTCGCGGCGCGCAGGATCGTCTCCGCACCCAGACGCTCGACCCGCCGGGTCGAGAGCGGAACGCCCGGCCCGCCGGCGAGCACGCGGCAGCGCTCCGGGCGGAACGCGATCCAGGCCGGCCGCGCGCCGGGGCGGGACGGCTCGAAGGCGAGGCTCAGCCGTTCGGCCACCTCGTCCGCCGCCAGCACGTTGATCGCGGGCGCCCCCAGCAGGCGCGCGGCCTCCAGCGAGGCGGGCGCGTCGTAGACCGCGGCCGGCGGGCCGGACTGGAGGATGCGGCCCTCCGCCATCAGCGCCACCCGGTCCGACATCGCCATCGCCTCGGACTGGTCGTGGGTCACGAACAGCATCGCGACGCCGGAGCGCCGGCGCAAATCCAGGATCTCGTCGCGGACCGAGGCGCGGAGCTGGACGTCGACGTTGGACAGCGGCTCGTCGAGCAGGAACAGGACCGGGTCGCGCACCAGCGCTCGGGCCAGCGCCACGCGCTGCTTCTGCCCGCCCGAGAGCTGGGACGGCCGGCGGTCGAGCAGCCCGTCGAGCCGCACGACCGAGGCCGCCCGCGCGACGTCGCGCGCGATGCCGGCGCGCAGCTCGCGCGAGCCGGGGACGAGGCGGCCGAGCAGCGGCAGGCGCTGCAGCCGGGTCATGCGGCGCATCATCAGCGGCAGCGCCACGTTCTGCGCGACCGTCATGTGCGGGTAGAGCGCGTAGGACTGGAACACCATCGCGACGCCGCGGTTGCGCGGCTCGGCCCCGTCCACCGGCCGCCCGGCGATGCGCAGGCCGCCCCGGTCGACCGGGACCAGGCCGGCGACCGCGCGCAGCAGGGTCGACTTCCCGCAGCCGGACGGGCCCAGGATGCTGACGATCTCGCCCGGCCCCACCTCCAGGTCGATCCCGCGCAGCACCGGGCGCCCGTC
>NZ_DASYHS010000137.1:0-9981 GCF_035998295.1 Arenibaculum sp.
GCCGCGACGGCGGTCGCGAGCGCGATCCCGACATGGCCGAGCCCGAACGGGCCGAGGGCGGCCGCGAGCGCCAGGGCCAGCCCGGCATTCGCGGCGGCCGAGGCGATCCCGGCGCGCACCGGCACGCCCATGTCCCGGCGCGCGAAGAAGGCGGCGCTCAGCACCTTGGCCGCGACATAGGCGGGGATGCCGAGCGCGTAGGCGGTCAGCGCCGCCGCCGTCGCCTCGGCCTCGGCCGGCCCGAAGGCGCCGCGCTCGAACAGGACGGCGATGATCGGGCCGGCCAGCATCGCCAGTCCGGCCGCGGCCGGCAGGGCCAGCAGCAGGCTGGTCTCCATCCCCCGCGACGTCAGCGCGCGCATCGCCCCGGTGTCGCCCGCCTCGGCGTGGCGCGACAGCGCCGGCAGCAGCGCCGTGCCGATGGCGATGCCGATGACGCCGAGCGGGAGCTGGTTGAGCCGGTCGGCGTAGTAGAGGAAGGAGACCGCGCCCGCCGGCAGCAGCGAGGCGATCACGATGTCGACGAACAGGTTGACCTGCATGACGCCGGTGCCGAGCGCGCCGGGCCCGATCAGGCGCACCAGCCGCCCCATGCGCGGGCCCGGCCGGCGCAGCGGCAGGGTGAGGCGCACCCCGGCGCCCCGGCAGGCATGGGCGAGCCAGAGGAGCTGGACGGCCCCAGCCGCGGCGACGCCGACGGCGAGCGCGCGGCCGGGATCCGCGCCGAGCGGGCGCGCCAGCAGCAGCGCCGCGATCAAGGTCAGGTTGAAGGCGATCGGGGCCGCGGCGAACGGCCCGAACCGGTCCAGCCCGTTCAGCACGCCGCCCAGCAGCGCCACGACCGAGACCAGCATCAGGTAAGGGAAGGTGATGCGCGACAGCTCGACCGCGAGGCCGAAGCGCACCGGGTCGTCGACGAAACCGGGGGCGAGCGCCTGCATCAGCCAGGGCATCGCCGCGACCGCCGCGACCGTGAGGGGGACGAGTACCAGCAGCAGGAGCGCCAGCGTCTCCTCCGCGAACGCGATCGCCGCCGCCCTGCCGCGCGCCTGCAGCTCGGCCGAGAACATCGGCACGAAGGCGGTCGAGAAGGCGCCCTCGGCGAACAGGCGGCGCAGGAAGTTCGGCAGCTTCAGCGCGACGAAGAAGGCGTCGGCCGCGGGACCGGCGCCCAGCAGCGCCGCGGTCAGGACGTCTCGCGCGAAGCCCGCGACTCGAGAGCCGAGCGTGAGGCTCCCCACGGTCGCGACCGCGCGCGCGAAGCCCCGGCCCGCGGACGGGGGCCGTTCCGCCGGCCGCGCGGTCATTCGGCGGCGTCGGAGGCCGGCTTGCGCCGGGTGCCGCGGCGCGCCCGGCGGCGCTCGGCGGCGCTGAACCGGCCGCTGTCTGCGACGGCGTCGGCGGCGGGATCGGACAGGACGTCGAGCAGCGTCGCACGGATCTGGGCGAGCTTGCTGTCGTGCGTCACCTTCAGCCCGAAAACGTCCTTCACATAGAAGACGTCGATCGCCTTCTCGCCATAGGTCGAGATCTTGGCCGAGGAGATCTGCAGGTTCAGGCCGGTCAGCGCGCGGGTGACGTCGTGGAGCAGCCCGGTGCGGTCGCGGCCGTTGACCTCGACCACGGTGTGGGTCGTGCTCGCCTTGTTGTCGATCAGCACCCGTGGCGGCACCTTGAACACGCGCCGCCGGTCCGGCAGCGAGGGCCTGCGCTTCTCCAGCTCCTGCAGCGGGCGGAGCTGGCCCGACAGCGTGTGCTCCACCATCACCGAGAGGCGGGCGAGCTTGTCGCCGCTGTCGAAGGCGCCGGCGGTCGCGTTCTGCAGCGAGAAGACGTCCAGCGCCATGCCGTTCGCCATGGTGAAGATCTTGGCGTCCACGATGCTGGCGCCGGCCAGCGCGAAGGCCCCGGCCAGGCGGGAGAACAGGCCGGGATGGTCGTGGGTGTACACGGTGGCCTCGGTGACGGCGCGCGCCCGGTCGACCCGGGTGTCGATCGTGAGCGCCCGGTCGGCGCGCTCGGCCTCGCGCATCAGGCGCGCGTGGTAGGCCTGCGTCTCGGTGTCGAAGCTGAGCCAGTAGGCCGGATAGCCCTTGGCGATATGGGCCTCGACCTCGTCCGCCGGCCAGTCGGCCAGGGCCGCGCGCAACGCCTCGTTCGCGGCCGCGACGCGCCGCTGGCGGCCCTCCGCGTGTAGCCCGCCCGACATCTGGTCGAGCGCGCGGTAATAGAGCTCGGCCAGCAGCGTGGCCTTCCAGTTGTTCCAGCGGCCCGGCCCGACCGCGCGGATGTCGGCGGTGGTGAGCACGAGCAGCAGCTTCAGGCGCTCCGGGCTCTGGACCAGGGCCACGAAGTCGCGGACGGTCTTCTCGTCTTCGAGGTCGCGCTTGAAGGCCATGTCCGACATCACGAGGTGGTGGCGGACGAGCCAGGCGGCGGTTTCCGTCTCCTCGGCGTCGAGGCCGAGGCGCGGGCACAGCTTCTCCGCGACGCGCGCACCCAGGACCGAGTGGTCGCCGCCGCGCCCCTTGGCGATGTCGTGCAGCAGCAGCGCGCAGTAGAGCGCGCGGCGCGAGGCCAGCTCGTGGACCAGCTCGGAGGCGAGCGGCAGCTCGTCCGCCAGCTGCCCGGCCTCGACCTTGTGCAGGATGCCGAGCGCGAACAGCGTGTGCTCGTCCACCGTGAACACATGGTACATGTCGTACTGCATCTGCGCGGTGACGCGGCCGAAATCGGGCACGAAGCGGCCGAGCACGCCGGCCTCGTTCATCCGTCTCAGCGCGATCTCCGGGTCCTTGCGGCTGGTCAGGATCTCCAGGAACAGCCGGTTGGCCTCGGGATCGGAGCGCAGCTTCGGGCCGATGACGCCCAGCGCCCGCGTCACGGCGCGCAGCGCGTTCGGGTGGATGTCGAGCCCATGGGCCTGGGCGGTGTGGAACAGGCGCACGAGGTCGACGGGGTGGTCGCGGAAATGGCGGTCGCTGCGCACGTTCAGCCGCTCGCCCTCGATCGCGAAGCCCTCGACCTCGCGCAGCAGCCGGGCGAAGCGCAGGAAGCTCAGGCGCGGCTGGCGCTTCGATTCCGCCTCCAGGTTGGCGCAGAAGATGCGGGTCAGGTCGCCGACGTCCTTGGCGACCAGGAAGTAGTGCTTCATGAACCGCTCGACGCCGATCAGGCCGGCATGGTCGGTGTAGCCGAGCCGTCGGCTGATCTCGGGCTGGACGTCGAAGGTCAGGCGCTCCTCGGCCCGGCCCGCGAGGTAGTGGAGGTGGCAGCGCACCGTCCACAGGAAGACCTGGGCCTTGGCGAAGCGGGCGGCCTCCTCCTTCAGCAGCACGCCCTTGCCTACCAGCTCCTCGACCTCCTCGACCGCATGGACGTATTTGGCGATCCAGAACAGCGTCTGCAGGTCGCGCAGGCCGCCCTTGCCCTCCTTGACGTTGGGCTCCAGCACGTAGCGGCTGTCGCCAAGGCGCTGGTGGCGGGCGTCGCGCTCGGCGAGCTTCGCCTCGATGAACTCGGGCCCGGTGCCGGCCACGACCTCCTTGGCGAAGCGGCGCCGGAACTCCGCGAACAGGGCGGCGTCGCCCCAGAGATGACGCGTCTCCATCAGGCTGGTGCGGATCGTGACGTCGCCGCGCGACAGGCGGACGCAGTCGTCGACCGAGCGCACGGCGTGGCCGACCTTCACGCCCAGGTCCCACAGCACGTAGAGCAGGTACTCGATCACCTGCTCGACCAGCGGCGTGCGCTTGTAGGGCAGCAGGTAGAGAAGGTCGATGTCGGAGAAGGGGGCGAGCTCGCCGCGCCCGTAGCCGCCGGTCGCGACCACGGCGAACTGCTCGCCGCGGGTCGGGTTCGCGGTCGGGAACAGGTGGCTGGTCGCGAAGCCCGTCAGCGCGACCACGAGCTGGTCGACCAGATAGGCGTTCTGGCGCACGCAGTCGGCGCCGCCGGCCTCGTTCGCCTCGAAGCGGCGGCGGATCTCCGCCCGTCCGTCGGCCAGAGCCTGGCGCAGCAGCGCGATCAGGTGCGGACGCAGCGCGTCGCCGGTCCCGTGGCGGGCGGCCAGTCCGGCCAGGGCCTCGCCGAGCCCGTGCCTGGAGACGATCGCGCGCTCGTCCGGTATGCTTCGGCTGGCGGTCGGCATGGGTCCTCGTCGGGCCCGGCCGGGTCGGGCCGGGATTGCAGGGCGTTCGGTCGCCGGAATATGGGAAGAGTAGGCCAGCGTTCATCCCCGCGCCAGCCGTACCGCCACCAATGGAGGATGATATGCGCCTGTGCCTGTTCGACGCCTACGGGACGCTGTTCGACGTTCATTCCGCGGTGCGCCGCCATGCCGCCGTGCTCGGCCCGAAGGCCGAGCCCGTGTCGCTGATGTGGCGCGCGCGCCAGCTCGAATACAGTTGGGTGCGCAGCCTCGCCGGGCGCTACGTCGACTTCTGGCAGGTGACCACGGACGCCCTCGACCACTCGCTGGCGGCGCACGGCATCGCGGACCCGGCCTTGCGGGCCTCGCTGCTCGACGCCTATCTGGGGCTGGAGGCCTATCCGGAGGTGCTGGCCGTGCTGATGGAGCTGCGCGGGGCGGGCGTCGTCACCGGCATCCTGTCCAACGGCTCGCCGATGATGCTGGAGCGCGCGGTGAAGTCGGCGGCCCTGGCCGAGCTGCTGGACGGCGTGGTCTCGGTCGACGAGCTGCGGGTCTACAAGCCCGACCCCCGCGTCTACGCGCTCGCCTGCGAGCGCTTCGCGGCGGCCCCCGAGGACGTCGCCTTCGTGTCGTCGAACGCCTGGGACGCGGCCGGCGCCGCGGCGGCGGGGTTCCGGGCGCATTGGGTCGACCGTGCGGGCCAGCCGCGCGAATACCCGGATTTCGGTCCGGTCGTGCCGCTGACCGACCTTTCGACGCTGCCCGCCCTCGTCGCGGCCGAGCGCCCGTGAGCCTGTAACGGCGTCGCGGCTAACGGCGTCGCGGCCGAGGGCAGGTGTCCCGCGGCCGCCGTGCGGCTATTTCCGCGCCGGCCGCCGCGCCGCCCCGGGCGAGGGGGCGAGCATGACGACCGCGACGCCGGCCAGCACCAGCGCCGTCGCCCCGGCCTCGCGCACGCCGAGCGGTTCGGCCAGCACCGCCCAGCCGAGCACCAGCGCCACCACCGGGTTAACATAGGCGTATGTGGCGACCCGGGTGGGCGCCCAGACCTGGAGCAGCCAGGTGAAGGCGCCGAAGGCCGCCAGCGAGCCGAACACGACGAGATAGGCGAGGCCCAGCAGGGAAGCCATGGACACCCCGCCGGCCGGCGGGGCGCTCCACTCGCCGCCCACGGCGCCGGCGAGCAGCGCCAGCGTCCCGCCGGCCAGCAGCTGCGCGCCCGCCGACATGGCGGAGGAGGATGCGGTCGGCAGGCGCCGGGACACCGCGGTGCCCAGCGCCCAGGCCAGCGCCGAGACCAGCAGGGCGGCCACGGCCGCAGTGTCGAGCGCACTTGCGGCCGCGGAGTCGGCGGTGGAGCCGGCGGCGGGATCGGGGGCCACCAGGACGACCACGCCGGCGAAGCCGATCGCGAGACCCACCAGCGTCGCGACGCCGGGGCGCCGTTCCCCCAGCGCCCAGGTGGTGAAGGGAACCCAGAGCGGGATCGTCGCGAGCAGGACCGCCGCCTGCCCGGAGGGAACGCGCTGCGCACCCCAGGCGAGCAGCCCGTGGCCGAACAGGAACAGCAGCGCGCCGGTCGCGGCCGCGGCGCGCCACCCGGCGGCGTCCGGCAGGGCGGCGCCGCGCAGCCGGGCGAAGCCGGCCAGCGCCGCGCCGGCCAGCAGCGAGCGGACCCCGATCATGGTCCAGGGCGGCAGCGTCTCGACCGCGAACCGGATCGCGAGGAAGGTCGAGCCCCAGACCAGGCAGATCGTCGCGAAGGCGAGGGCGATCGCGGCCGGATGCGGGCCGGCCGCGGTGCCTGCGGTGGCGGAGGACATGGCTGCTCCTGCGGCGGGGCGTGGATCGGCCATTCGGTCACGGCGCCGCGGCCGGGGCAAATCGGAATAACTGGGGCATCGGATCAGCGGGGCTCATGCGAAGCGGCCCCGCTGATCGGACGCAGGCCGCCTCGTTCAGAACGAGGCGAGGGCGCGGTCCAGGTCGGCGATCAGGTCGGCGGGATGCTCGAGGCCGACCGAGAGCCGGAGGCTGCCGGGGGAGATGCCGACGCGCGCACGCTCCTCCTCGGTCAGGCGCTGGTGGGTCGTGGTCGCGGGGTGGGTCAGCAGGCTCTTCGCGTCGCCGAGATTGTTGGAGATGCGGATCACGCGCAGCCCGTTCAGCGTCGCGAACGCCTCCGTCTTGCCGCCGTCGAGGTCGAAGGCGACCAGCGGGCCGCCCGCCGTCATCTGCGCGCGCGCGATCGCGTATTGGGGATGGCTCGGCAGACCCGGATAGGCGGTGCGCCGGATGCGCGGATGGGTTTCCAGGAACTCCGCGATCTCCTGCGCGGCCCGGGTCTGCGCCTCGACGCGCAGCTCCAGCGTCTCCAGCCCCTTGAGCAGCAGCCACGCGTTGAACGGGCTGAGCACCGGGCCGGTGTGGCGCAGGAACGGGCCGATCTGATCGGCGAAGCCGGCGTCGCCGAGCACGACGCCGGCGAGGCAGCGCCCCTGGCCGTCGATATGCTTGGTCGCGGAATAGACGACGACGTCGGCGCCGAGCTCCAGCGGCTTCTGCAGGACGGGGGTCGCGAACACGTTGTCGACGACGAGCCGCGCGCCCGCGGCATGGGCGAGCTCGGCGACCAGGGGGATGTCGACGACGTCGAGCATCGGGTTGCTCGGCGTCTCCAGCAGGACGACCTTGGCCGGCCGGGACAGGGCGTGGCGCCACTGGGCGGCGTCGGTGCCGTCGACCAGCGTCGTCTCGATCCCGTAGCGGGGCAGGATGTTCTTGACGATGTGCAAGCACGAGCCGAACAGGGCGTGCGGGGCGACGACCCGGTCGCCGGCCTGGAGCTGGCACAGCAGTGCCGCGAACACCGCGGCCATGCCGCTGGCCGTGGACCAGGCGCGCTCGGCCCCCTCGTAGTCGGCCATGCGGTCCTCGAACATCGCGACCGTGGGGTTGCGGAAACGCGAATAGACGTAGCGCGAGCCTTCCTGCGCGAAGGCGGCCTCGGCCTCCTCCGCCGAGCCGTAGACGTAGCCCGAGGTCATGTAGAGGGCCTCGGAGGTCTCGTCGTACTGGGAACGCGTGGTGCCGGCATGGACCAGCCGCGTGCGCGGCCGCAGGTCGCCGGGAAGGGTGCTGGGGGTATCTCGAGTCATGGTCGCTCCTCACGCCCGGCGTCCAGGCAACAAAAAACGCCCCGACCGATTCAAGGATCGAGGCGCTGAGCGCGACTCCAACCTTTTAGCAGTTTATTTTACGTGGCCTGCAAGCCGGTCGCCAAATCACCACGTGGAGCCATCACTACCGTCGGGGGGAGGGCGAGTCAAGAGGGTGGCGGCAGGTTCCGCGACCGGGCGAATATGCCGCGGCGCTAAAACTTTCTTTACGCTTGCGGTGGTGAAATTGGAATTGAAGCGAAGCGGGGGGCGCCCACGGGGCCCGTCGGGACCGTGACCCGACGCCGGACGACCGGCCCCCGCCATTCCTCTCTCCCCAAATCCCCTCCCGCCAGCGTTCCCCGTCGGTACCTCCCCGGTGCCGCCTTTCCGCACGGAAAGGAACTGTTAACTATAATCGGCAACAACAGCGGTGCCCGGATGTAGGAAGGCATCGCCATGAGGGATTTCCTGAAGAGACATGGGCGCCTCGCGGCGCTCGGCGCGGCCGGGATCGTCCTCGCGGCGACCGTCGGCGGGCTGGCGATGGCGCAGGCCGGGATCGGGCCGTTCGCGCCGGCACCGGTCGAGGTCGCGCAGTCGGAGTTCGTGGCGCGCCTGGAGGCCGGGCGCGTCGCCGAGGTGTCGGTCGCCGGCAGCCGGGTCGAGTTCGTCGGGCCGGACGGCGAGAAGGGCCGCACGGCGGTGCTGTGGACCGAGGAGCTGCGCGCCGCGGTGGCGGCGCCGGGGGTGGCGCTGACGGTCGAGGACCGCGTCCGCAGCTTCGGCGGCGCCAACGACCTGCTCGACCTGATCTTGAAGCTCAACATGGTCGGCTTCCTGGCGCTGGCGGCGGTGCTGCTGGTCCGCTTCATGCGCACGCCGGTCCCGGGCATGGCGCGGGCGAAGTCGGAGATCCGCTTCGCCGACGTCGCCGGCATCGACGAGGTCCGGGCCGAGGTCGCGGAGCTGATCGACTACCTGCGCGAACCGGCGCGCTACCGGGCACTCGGCGTCGCGGTGCCCAAGGGGGTGCTGCTGGTCGGGCCGCCCGGCACCGGCAAGACGCTGCTGGCGCGCGCGGTCGCCGGCGAGGCGGGCGTGCCGTTCTTCGCGGTCGCGGGCTCGGACTTCGTGGAGATGTATGTGGGACTGGGGGCGGCGCGCCTGCGCCGGCTGTTCCGCGACGCGCGCAAGAAGGCGCCCTGCATCCTGTTCATCGACGAGATCGACGCGCTCGCCCGCGCGCGGGGCGCGGCGTCGCCTTCGGGCGGCCAGATCGAGACGGAGAACACGCTGAACCAGCTGCTGGCCGAGATGGACGGCTTCGCGCGCGCCGAGGGGCTGATCGTGATGGCCGCGACCAACCGGGTCGAGGTGCTGGACCCGGCGGTGCTGCGGCCGGGGCGGTTCGACCGCCACGTCCATGTCGGCCTGCCCGACCTGAAGGGGCGACGCGACATCCTGGCGGTGCATGCGGCCGGGCTGCGCCTGGACGACCGGGTCGACCTCGGCGTGGTCGCGCGCGGCACGTCGGGCATGTCGGGCGCGGAGCTGGCCAACCTCGTCAACGAGGCGGGGCTGGTCGCCGCGCGCGCCGGCCGCCCGATGGTGGAGGCCGACGACTTCGAGCGTGCGCGCGACCGCATCGTGATGGGAGGCGAGCGGGTGATGGTGATGTCGCAGGAGCAGCGCCGCCTGACCGCCTACCACGAGGCCGGCCACGCGCTGGTGGCGCTGCGCTCGCGCCATTCCGACCCGGTGCACAAGGTCACGATCGTGCCCCATGGCCGGGCGCTCGGCATGATGGTGCGCCTGCCGGAGGAGGACCGGTTCTGCCATTCGCGGGCGCGCCTGCTGGCCGAGCTCGACGTCGCGATGGGGGGCCGGGCGGCCGAGGAGCTGATCTTCGGCGCGGACATGGTGACGACCGGGGCGGCCGGGGACATCCGCATGGCGACCGACGTCGCGCTGCGGATGGTGACCGTCTACGGGATGAGCGCGCGGTTCGGGCTGGTGGCGCTCGGCGACGGCGCGCCGGGCGGCCTTGCCGCCCCGCTCGCGGCGCCGATCGCCGGCGAGGTCCGGGCGCTGACCGAGGCGGCCCATGCCCGCGCGCGCGCCGTGCTGGCGGGCGAGATCGGCGTGCTGCACGCGCTGGCGGCGGCGCTGCTCGAACACGAGACGCTGGATGCCGACGCCGTGCGCCGGATCGTCGACGGGGCCTATGCGGCGCCCGCCCATCTGCCGCCCGCTTGTGCGGCGGCCGAATAGCGGCTATCTCCGAGTTGCAACCACCTGGGGTACCACCGATGAGGAAGCCCGCGCTCGCCGCCCTTGTTCTGCTTCTGGCCGCCTGCGCCACCAAGCCCGAGGAGCCGCCGGCCGTCGTCGCGCCACCGGAGCCCGAGCCCTTCGTGCTGAAGCTGGACGAGGCGGACGTCGCCATCCTCGACGGCCTGCTCCAGACGGCGGCGGCGTTGCCGCCCGGCAAGGTCCAGCCCTGGGAGAACCCCGCCACCGGCAAGGCGGGCTCGCTGACGCTGATCCGCCAGGGCTACACCCGCGAGGGCCGGCGCTGCGGCGAGATGCACCTGGACGCCCGCCAGCACGGCTACCGCGCGCAGGACGTCCGGCTCGTCTGCCTGGACCCGGACGGCCGCTGGCGCC
>NZ_DASYHS010000187.1:0-1881 GCF_035998295.1 Arenibaculum sp.
GAGGCGCGCCACCGCAGGCAGCTCGCGTACTGGAAGGAAAAGCTCGAAGGCGCGCCGTTCCTCCTGCCGCCGATCACGGATTTTCCGCGGCCCCGGCAGCAATCCTACCGGGGGCGGCAGGTCCGGTTCGACCTGTCACCCGATCTGACGGCGAAGCTGAAGCGGTTCAGCCGGGACGAGGGCGTGACGCCGTTCATGGCGCTGCTGTCGGCCTTCGAGATCCTGCTGTGCCGGTACTGCAACGCCGACGACCTGTTGATCGGCTCCACCGTCGCGAACCGCAAGACGCGCGACGCGGAGCGCGTGCTCGGCATGTTCGTCAACACCATCGTGGTCCGGGCCGACACGGGCGGCGATCCGACGTTCCGCCAGCTTCTGGGCCGCGTGCGGGACACGCTGGCGGACGCCTACGAGCACGACGAGGTTCCCTTCGAACTGATCGTGCGCGCGCTGCAGCCCAGCCGTTCGACGTCGCACAACCCGATCTTCCAGGTCGGCTTCAGCTTCCATAGCTCGACCGTTCCGGCCCTGGAAGGGCCGGGCTTCACCTTGTCGCTCTTCGAGGCGTACAGCAATCGGACGTCGAAGTTCGACCTCGAGGTCGTTGCGATCCCCCGCGGTGCCGAAACGGGCGGTGGGGATGCGATATCGCTTGCGTGGAACTACTCCACCGACCTGTTTGCCCCCGAAACCATGGACCGGATGCGGTCCAACTACGTCAGCCTTCTCGAAAACTGCCTGGAGGCCCCCGGGCGTCGCATAGGCGAGCTCTCGCTCGTCTCGCCCGCGGAGCGGCGCCTGGTCGCGGAGGAGTGGAACCGGATCGAGGCGTATCCGGTGGAGCGCTGCATCCACGAGCTGTTCGAGGCACAGGCGAAGCTGAACCCGGACGCGACGGCGGTGACCTTCGAGGGCCGCAGCCTGAGCTATGGCGCCCTGAACGCGCGCGCCAACCGGCTGGCGCGCCACCTGCGCACGCTCGGCGTCGGGCCGGACCGGCTGGTCGCGGTCTGCGCCGAGCGCTCGCCCGAGATGGTGGTGGCGCTGCTGGCGGTGCTCAAGGCCGGCGGGGCCTACCTGCCGCTCGACCCCGCCTATCCGGCCGAGCGCCTGGCCTTCATGCTCGCCGACGCCGCACCGGTCGCGGTGGTGACCGACGGCTCGCTCGGCTCCCTTGCCGTCCCGGTGCCGGTCGTCGAGCTCGGCGCCGAGGCGTCCTGGACCGGGCTGCCCGACACCGACCTCAACCGCGGCGCCCTGACGCCCCGAAACCTCGCCTACGTCATCTACACCTCAGGCTCGACCGGCACCCCCAAGGGCGTGATGGTCGAGCATGCCAACGTCGTGCGCCTGTTCGCGGCCACTGCGGCGGACTTCGCGTTCGGGCGGGACGACGTGTGGACGCTGTTCCACTCCTTCGCCTTCGACTTCTCGGTCTGGGAGATCTGGGGGGCGCTGCTGCATGGCGGCCGCCTGGTGGTGGTGCCGCAGCCGACCGCGCGCAGCCCCCAGGAGTTCTACCGGCTGCTGTGCGAGCAGGGCGTCACGGTGCTGAACCAGACGCCGAGCGCGTTCCGCGCCCTGGTCGTGGCCCAGGTGGACGAGGGCGGGGCGGACGAGAGCGGGGCGCACGGCCTGCGCTGGGTGGTGTTCGGGGGCGAGGCGCTGGAGCCGGCGATGCTGGCGCCGTGGTACCGCGACGCGCGCAACCGGGCGACGCGCCTGGTCAACATGTACGGCATCACCGAGACGACCGTGCACGTGACGTTCCGGGAGATGGAGGCGGCGGACGCGGAGCGGGCGGGGTCGAGCCCGATCGGGCGGCCGCTGGGGGACCTGCGCGTGTACCTGCTGGACGGGTCGGGCGAGCCGGTGCCGGTC